>DAOTCE010000032.1 GCA_035452965.1 Candidatus Paceibacterota bacterium
ACTAACGTGAAGCGGACGCAAGTACACGGTGTCCAAAAAATGGGGGGAAGGGATGGGTGACATTGCTTATTGCCCCACCCCTGAACCACTGCATGATACAGAATCAAGCCCATTGCCCAAGAAGGACGGCCCCTCCCAGCCACAAACTCGCTCACTGTCCATATTTTGGACAGTTATACTGCCCACCTGCCCTCCAAAGCTTCCCTTGACCCCACCACCTTTGGCTTGGCGATACGGTGTCTGCATGGTGGTGCTACGGTGTGGTTCCCATGGGGGTCGGCCCCCATGGGAACCACACCGTAGCCGAACCGTATTGGCAAGCTATCATCCAGCTACCCGCAGATCAGCCATTTCCGGGTCGCCGGAACAACGACACACTTGAAACCTCCCGGGGAAAGCCGCATCCTTTGGCAGAATCATGATCTCCGCCATCATCGTCGCCGCCGGCCAAGGCACCCGTATGGGCGCCGGGGTGGACAAGCTGCTCCTCGAATTGGACGGTTGCCCAATCGTGGCTCACACTTGGAGGCGCTTTGACCAAACGGAGTCCATTGATGAGATTCTAATGGTCGTCCGCGACGGCGCGCAGCCTTCCTTTGCCGAACTGGCTCAGAAGCAGCGGTTCCGCAAGCCGTATAGTTTGGTCGTCGGCGGAAGGGAACGACAAGACTCGGTATGGAACGGGCTTGCGGCGCTCTCTCCGCAGGCCGAAATTGTGGCCATTCAGGACGCGGCGCGCCCCTGCACTTCCCAGGCATTGATCAACGCCACTATCGCTGCCGCCCGGCAAATCGGCGCTGCCGTCGCAGCCCAGCGGGTCGTTGACACCATCAAGGAGTCGGGCGATGGCAAGGTCATCGAGCGGACCCTCGACCGTTCGCGGCTTTGGGCCGTTCAAACTCCCCAGACCTTCCGCGTCGAGATCATTCGCCGGGCGTTGTCGGAGGTGCGCCGGCGCAATTTGCTGGTCACCGACGACACCGCAGCCTGCGAACTTATCGGTCAACCGGTTCAACTCGTGCCCAGCACCCAACCCAACCCCAAGGTCACCCGTCCCGAGGACCTTTACTGCGTCGAAGCCCTGCTGCTCGGTATGCGGCGCGAGGAAGGCGTCCCGAGCACCTGGAAGTAGAACTCCGCCGCGCCGAACTCCGCCAGTCCAGCGGCCCTTGCAAACCACCTTACCCCCCATTATCGTCTCCCAGAACGAATCTTCGCGCATTATGAAACGACGGTTTATTTACGGGGTGGTAGTGAGCGCGCTCGCGGTGAACTTGCTGGTCGGCGCGCGCATCTATTTGAACTCCGCCCAGGCGGCTGAAAAGGACTCGGCCTATCCCAGCCTTGAGCTTTTCTCCTACGCCATGGCAAAGGTCCGCAAGGACTATGTGGACGGCCACAAGCTGACTTACCAGGACCTTGTCTATGCCTCGCTCAAAGGCATGCTGGGCACGCTTGATCCGCACAGCGAATTCATGGAGCCGGACAATTACAAGGAACTCCAGAATGACACGCAGGGCGCGTTTGGAGGGCTCGGCATCGTGATCGCCATGAAGGACAATTTCATCACCGTAATCACGCCCATGGAGGACAGTCCGGGCTTCCGCGCCGGAATCCTGTCCGGCGACCGCATCATCAAGATTGACGGCAAGAGCACCGAGAAGATGAGCCTGCAGGACGCGGTGAAGTACCTGCGCGGGGAGCCGGGCACCGAAGTCAAAATCTCCGTCCTACGCCCCTCCTCCGGCAATTTAAAAGACTACAACCTCACCCGCGCCGTCATCAACATTGACATGGTCAAGGACATCAACGGCAAAAAGGAGTTTCCGCTGGGCGAAAACAAGATCGGCTACATCCGCCTGGTACAGTTCGGCGAGAAGACCAACGCCGACCTGGAAGCGGCGCTGAAAAGGCTCAAAGCCCAGAACTTGCAGGCGCTGGTGCTGGATCTGCGTTGGAACCCGGGCGGTTTGCTCGAGCAGGCCGTGGATGTGTGCGAGAAGTTTCTGCCCCGCGGAAGCCTCGTGGTCACCACCGAAGGCCGGAACCCCGCGCAAAACTCGGTGCGCAAAGCCATGGGCCGGGGTGACACGCTAAACAACCTGCCCATGGTCGTGTTGGTCAATCTTGGCAGCGCCAGCGCGTCCGAGATCGTCGCCGGCTGCCTGCAGGATTCCAAGCGCGCGATCATCCTTGGTGAGAAGACCTTCGGCAAAGGTTCCGTGCAGAGCATCATTCCCCTCGCAGAGATGCCGGATGGCGTGCCGGCGTTGCGGCTCACCACCGCCAAGTACTACACACCGAGCCACAAGGTCATCCACGAAGAAGGCATCACGCCGGACATTACCGTGCCGCTGACAGAAGAACAGGAGCGCGATGTGCTAATGAAGCATGCCCCGGGGGGTATTCAAAGCCTGGACGAGAAGGAGCGCGAACGAGTATTGAATTCACACGATCCACAACTGGATCGCGCCATGGACCTGCTCAAGGGCATCACCCTTTTCACCCAGCGCGCCCCTGCCCTCGACAAGCGAGTCGCCAAAGGCGGGAAAATGGCCGCGAAATAGCCAACCGCCACCTTCGCAGCCCCTGCGGCCATGCCTCTCCTGGCGGTTGAAACATCCTGCGACGAGACCAGCGCGGCGGTCGTGCATCGTGGCCGCGTATTGTCGAATGTCGTCTCGTCGCAGGTTCAACTGCACGCGGAATACGGCGGCGTTGTGCCGGAACTGGCGGCCCGCGAGCATCTGCGCAACCTCATGCCCGTCACCCGGATGGCCCTCCAGGAGGCCGCCATCGCCGCTGACCAAATCGAAGCCGTGGCCGCCACCCGTGGTCCCGGACTGCCCAGCGCACTGATGGTCGGCCTCAGAGCCGCACAGGCCGTTGCCTTTGTTCTGCGCCGCCCATTTCTCGGCATCAATCACCACGAAGCCCACCTCTATTCGGCCTGGGTCAAAGGCCGGCCGCCAGTCGCCGACTTCTCCAGCTTCGAGCCCAGCGTGTCACTCATCGTCAGCGGGGGCCACACCCTCCTGGTCCATCTGCGCGCCGAACTCGACCATGTTCTGCTCGGCTCCACTGTGGACGACGCCGCCGGTGAATGCTTCGACAAGACCGGCAAGCTCATCGGCCTGCCTTACCCGGCCGGTCCCGAGATTGATCGCCTCTCCGAAGGCGGTAATTCCAAGGCATTCGACTTTCCACGCCCGATGATTGACGAGCCCAATGATGACTTTAGTTTCAGCGGCTTGAAGACCTCCGTCCGCTACTTCCTGCGCGACCACCCCCGCCTGCTCGACGACCCGCAACGCTTGCGGGACCTGTGCGCCAGCGTTCAAGCGGCCATCGTGGACGTGCTCGTGACCAAAACCCTCCGCGCCGCCCGCCGGCTTCGCGTCCGCTGTGTGACGGCTTCCGGTGGCGTCACCTGCAACCGCGCCCTGCGCCAGCGGCTCACGGCTGCTTGCCAACGGGAATGCCTCACCCTCCATCTCGCCGAAAGCTCCCTCTGCACCGACAACGCGGCCATGATCGGCATCCTCGCCGAGCAAAAACTAACCCTCCGTCCCGAGCCAGCCAGCCTCGACGCCGACATCCTCCCTGGCTGGGCTCTGGGCTAAAGCGGCCGGAAACTGTCAAGACTTGCCATTTCTGAAGCAGGAAAGCTGGTTTTCCCCCACAATATACGATATGGGAGACCAGGAATGGCGTTCCGGAGTGCCGCCAGTGCTGTCGACAGGGAAGGCCGCCCGCGTTATCCGGCGGATGCGGCGATTAGCGAGAGGACTTTCTCGACCGCCTCCACGTCCTTCACGGGCATCATTTCGCCCGCGCGTGGCTTGATCTCCACCTCGCCCTTGGCCAGCGATTTCTCGCCGATGCCCACGCGGATCGGAAAGCCCACCAGCTCCGAGTCCTTGAATTTCACCCCGGGCCGATCATTCCGGTCGTCGAGAATCACGTCCACGCCGCGCGCGGTCAGCTCGGCGTAGATCTTCTCTGCGAGCCGCATCACGGCGCCCTCGGGCGCGACATTCAACGGCGTGATGCAGACGCTGTACGGTGCGACGCTGACGGGCCAGACGATGCCGTAATCGTCGTGGCTCTGCTCGATCACCGCCTGCAAGGTGCGGGTGACGCCGATGCCGTAACAGCCCATGATCGCCGGCTGCTGCTTGCCGGTCTCGTCCAGGAACAGCGCATTGAGGGCCTGGCTGTATTTGGTGCCGAGCTTAAAGACGTGGCCGACTTCGATGGCGCGCTGCACCTTGAGTCCCGACTTGTCGGAACATTTGGCGCAGGCCTCCCCCGCCTGCACCAGCCGCAACTCCGTCCAGTGCGCGACCTGAATATCGCGCCCGATGGCGACATGACGCAGGTGGAAGCCGTCCGCGTTGGCACCCGTGGTCATCTCGGCAGCGTCCCGCAGACGTTCATCGGCATAAACCGGCAGCTTAGTGACGCCAGCGGCGCCCAGGCTGCCCGGATGCGCGCCCAGCGCCGCGAAGATCTCCTCCGATTCCGCCGGCCGGAAGTTCCCCGTGCCCAGCGCGCCGACCAGCTTTGCTTCGTTCAGTTTGTCGTCCCCCCGCAGCAGAATGAGGACCGGCTTGCTGTCGGCAAGGTAAACCAGCGTCTTGATCTGCTGCTCCGCGGGCACACTGTAAGGCGCCTTGCTCAGCGCCTCGATGGTCACGACACCCGGCGTAGGAAACTTCTCCACTTCGGCCTTTGGACTACGGATGTCGGACTTGGCCACCGCGCTCGTCGCCTTCTCAATGTTCGCCGCGTAGCCGCAAGCTTCGCAGAACACCACCTCGTTCTCCCCCGTCTCCGCCGGCACCATGAACTCGTGCGAGAACTTGCCCCCCATAACGCCCGTGTCCGCCTCGACGGCGATGGTCTTGAGGCCGCAACGCCGGAAAATCCGCGCGTAGGCGTCGTACATCCTGTGGTAGCTCGCCTGTGCGGCTTCGTCAGTGGCGTCGAAGCTGTAGGCGTCCTTCATGATGAACTCCTTGGCCCGCATCAGGCCGAAGCGCGGGCGGATTTCGTCCCGAAACTTGGTCTGAATCTGGTAGAAGTTCTTCGGCATCTGCCGATAGGAGTTGATCTCCCCGGCCACCAGCGTGGTAACGACCTCCTCGTGCGTCGGTCCCAGCACCCATTCCTTCTTGGCCCGGTCGCGCACCTTGAAAAGAACGTCCTGCGCCGTCTCGTAACGGCCGCTTTGCTGCCATATGTCAGGCGGCTGGAGGGCGGGCATGAGCAACTCAAGCGCGCCGGCGCGATCCATCTCCTCGCGCACGATCTGCTCTACCTTGCGCAGCGCACGCAGCCCGAGCGGCATGAAGGTATAAAGCCCGCCGGTGAGCTTGCGGATCAGCCCGGCGCGGAGCAATAGTTTGTGCGAGACAATCTCGGCGTCCGCCGGCGTCTCTTTAAGGGTTGGGATGAGTGTTTGGGTCCAACGCATACGAGCGGCGAATTGTGAAGAGCCGAAGAGGAGTTGGCGAGCAAGAACTCACCTCACCGTGTTCACCAGCGGGGTGAACCCCTGCAGGCGCACTTCGAGGCGGTCGCCGGACACAATCGGCCCCACCCCGCTGGGCGTGCCGGTGAGAATGATGTCGCCCGGCAGCAGGGTCAGGTTGGTGGAAATGAAACTCACTAACTGGTGACAATTGAAGATGAGCTGGCTCGTGGCCGAGTTCTGGCGCAACTGGCCGTTCTGGAAAAGCTGGATGGTCAAATCCCGCGGATCGGCAGTCGTTTCCACGTATGGCCCCAATGGTGTGAAAGTATCGAAGGATTTAGCGCGGGCGTATTGCGTCTCGCTGTTCTGGATCGTGCGGTCACTGATATCCTGGGCCGCCGTGTAGCCGAAGATGTAGCGGGCCGCCGCCGCTGCCGTCACGTTCCGCACGCGCCGGCCAATGACAACGCACAGTTCTGCTTCGTAGTCGGTCCGGTGGTTGGGAAACGGAATCTCGATCTTGCCGCCGTCCGGCAGCACCGACGTCGGCGCTTTGAACCAAATCAGCGGTTCCCGGGGCAGGGCCTTGTTTTGCTCGCGAGCGTGGTCCGCGTAGTTCAGGCCGACCGCAATAACCTTCGAAGGAGCCACCGGCGTCAGCGTTCGCACTCCTTTGAGCGGCGTTGGTTTCCTCTCAAAGGAAGGAGAACCGAAAACATCACCGCGTACACGGTAAATCTCACCATCAACAACCTTCGCGTAGAAGATTTCATCGCCCTTTTGGAATCGGCCAATCGTTGCCATAGCAGCGGCTGGAGTGTAGGCGACCCACCGGTCGTTCCGCAAGGCTAAAGGGCTAAGCCCCGGCGCTTTGGATCGCGCTGAGCAGCGGGCCAATGAGAAGATTTGGAGCGCATCCCAGCACCACCACCAACAGCGCTAGCAGGATGATGACAACCTGGCTCACGACCGGCGTTGGCGTGGTCCCTGTCTCCCCTTCCGCTTTGACGATGAAAATCTGCTTGAGGACCTTGAGGTAGTAATAAAAGGACACCGCGGTGAGAAGGAGCGCGACTGCCACCAGCCAGAGCAGGCCCAAGCCACCCCGAGCTTCGTTCAAGGCCGAAGCGAAGACAAGAAACTTCCCCATGAACCCTGCCAGGGGCGGAACCCCGGCAAGGGACAGTAAGAAGATCGCCATACACATCGAGACCGCTGGCGCCCGGCGACCGAAGCCGGCAAAATCCGACAAGCGGTCTCCCCCAGTCTGCCGCTCCACAATGCTGAGCACCCCAAACGCCCCCAAAGTCGCCAGACCGTAGGTGATGACATAGTAAACCAGCGCAACCATGCCTTGTTGCCCATGCGGCAAAATGCCCAGAAACATATACCCCGAATGGGCGATTGCCGAATAGGCCAGCAACCGGCGCACGCTGGACTGGACAATCGCCGCAAGGTTGCCGAGGAACATCGAAGCCGCCGCCAGGACCGCCAGTACCGGCACCCAACCCGGCAGATATGCCTGCCATGCGGCACTGCCTTCGGCACCCTTGAAACCGAGCATCATCACCCGGGCGAAGATGAAGAAGCCCGCAACCTTGGAGCCGGAAGCGATGAACGCGGCGCTTGGCGCCGGCGCCCCCTGGTATGTGTCCGGAGCCCAGAGATGGAACGGAACGGCAGCGACCTTGAAGCCTAAGCCAATTACGGTCATCACGATCGCAACCACCAGCAGAGGGTCAAGACTCGGACCTTCGACCGCCTGCGCAATCTGGCCGAGGTTAGTCGCGTTAGATAGCCCATAGAGCATGCTCAACCCAAACAACGTGAATGCAGCCGACATGCTGCCAAACAGGAAATACTTCAAGGCTGCTTCCGCGGACTGGGGCTTGCGCTTGCTGAAGGCCGTCAGGATGTAGAGACAGAGACTCGTAAGTTCCAGTGAGACGAAGATCATCAGGATATCCACCGAACTGACCAGGAACATCATCCCAACCGCCGCCAGCAGGATCAGTGCGAAGTACTCCCCCACATGCGGAGTGAAGTCGGTATCCACCGACAGGAGGACGGTGAAGATTGTCAGCGCGAGCAATGCGACCTTGATGAACTGGGTCGCCGGGCTCACCTCCCACATGCCGTTGAAGGTCGCCGCCTGCTCTGGCAGCACAAGCATCCATCCCATTGCCGCCGTGCAGCCGACAAAAGCGATCATCGCGGCCACGAACAGGCGAAAGCGCAGTTCGACCCCACGCAGGGCCAACAGGTCCACCGCCAGAACAACGAGCCCTGTGAAAACAAGTACTGCTTCAGGCGCGGCCAGTTCGAGCAACTCAAGATAACCAGCCGCGCTTATAAGACGCCTCCCCTCCGCAGCCAATCAAAGTGCGGCAAATCAAAGGTCGGTCCGATCAAATCCAACAGCAACCTTGGCCACAAACCGATGATCAGCGACGTTCCGATAAGGAGCATCGCCCCGATCCGCTCGGGAATGGTAATCTGTTCCAGTTCCGAGTGTCGTTGTTCCTCCAACACTTCGTTGGTGGCGGAGTTCGCACGTTCGCCGAAGAATGCGCTCTGCAGGACGCGCAGGCTGTAGGCTACGCTGACCACAATGCCAAACCCTGTCAGGACGGCCAAGGAAGGGAACGCTCGCCAGCTTCCAATCAGCACCTGCAGTTCCGCTACGAAACCACTGAACCCCGGAAGGCCCATCGCAGCCATATTGGCGATGGTGAATGTCACGGCCGCAAAGGGTATTGCCTTGTTCAGGCTCATTACCTGCAAGGACGGCAGGTCACGAGTGTGCGTGCGGTCATAGACCATTCGCCCGACGACCGCGAACAGCAATCCGGCGATGATTCCGTGCGAGAACATCTGCAGCACCGCGCCGCTCAGACCGACTGTGTTTAGGGTGAGCAACCCCAGCAACACGAACCCCATATGGCTCACGCTAGAGTAGCCAATGACGAACTTAAAATCCTGCTGCACCAGCGCCACCAGCGCCCCATAGACGATGCCAATTACCGCCAGAATGCTCAGGGCGTCCCGCCACGAGTCCAATCCCAGGACAGTGAAATCCCACGGGTCCAGCCCGGAGGGGAAAAGCGTAATGGCTACGCGCAAGCAGCCATACGCGCCCAGCTTCATCACCACTCCCGCCAGAAGCATGGAGCCTGCCGTCGGCGCCGCAACATGCCCTGTTGGCGCCCAGGTATGGAACGGCCAGAGACCGGCCAGAATGCCGAACCCCACGAACACCACCGGAAAGGCCCACATTTGGAAGCTCTGTGGGAACGGGAACCTGGCCAGCTCGAGGATGTTCATTGACCTGGCCCCGGCGACAGCGTAAGCCGCAATCACGCCGATGAGGACCATCGCGCTACCGCCGAACGAATACAGTGCCAGCTTCATGGCGCCGTACTCCTTCCGCGTCGAGCCCCATACCGCAATAAGGAAGTACTTGGGAATAATGGCCAACTCATAAAAGACCAAGAGCAGAAACAAATCGAAGCTCAGGAACACGCCATAGACACTCCCAATCAGCAGAAGGAACAATGCGAAGAACTCCTTCGCCCGGTGCGCGACGTCCCACGAGAAGAGGATTCCCGCAATCGCGGCAATGGCGGTTAGCAACACCAGCGTCAAGCTGATTCCATCCGCCGCAAGATGAAACTCGATGCCGAGCGATGGGATCCAGGGAATCCGCGCAATAGTAAGGAGGTTCCCCGGTTTGGTTTCCAAGGTGCCCGAAACGGCGGCAACAAAGCCAAGAACCGCCACCAGAAGCGCAACATGGCGCGGCGCGCGCGCATGGCCTTTCGGCAGCAACAACACCACTGCGGCGCCAAGGAATGAGATGTAAATCGTCCAGGCGAGCATGGTCAGAAGGTCTGGTCTTTCACCATCTGTACCGCTGTACAGTTAATCACGCCAAGGATCAGTTGTGGGTAGATGCCCAGCACGAACATCAACGCGATGGCCGGAACCAGGGCGATTCGCTCCCGCAGTGTCAGGTCGGGCATTGTTGACCACCGCGCATTCAGCGGGCCATAAAACACGCGCTCCAGCAGTGTCAGGAGAAAGATCGCTGTGAGCAGCAGGCCGACGGCCGACAGAGACGTCGCCCAGGTAACCAGCGGGAACGCCCCCTTAAAGATGAGAAACTCGCCGATAAAGTTGTTCAGGCCTGGCAGCCCCAGGGACGCAAACGAAGCGATGCCCATCAACCCGCAGAATACAGGCGCAATTCGGCGCAAGCCACCAAAGTCGTCCACCCCCCGGAGGCCTCCGCTTCGTTGTTCAAGCATTCCAATGAACCAGAACAGGGTCGCAGCGGTCAGGCCATGATTGAACATCTGCAGCAGCACTCCGTTTAGGGCGGAGGTCTTTGCCGCAGCCGCCGCCGTGTCAACGCCGGTAAACCTGGCAACGGCAAATATGCCCAGCAGGCAGTAACCCAGGTGATTGATCGAGGAGTACGCCAGCATCTGCTTGAGGTCCCGCTGCACAAAGGCCGCGCTGGCGGAGAAGACAATCGTAATCACGGCTAGCCACAGCAGCGGCGTTACAACCCAGCGCATCTGTTCGGGGAAGATCGGCAACAGAATGCGCAAGAAGCCATAGACGCCCATCTTGGACATCACCCCGGTCAAGAGCATCGTGGTGCCAGTCGGCGCTTCTGCATACGCCGGGGGCAGCCAGGTATGAAACGGGATCAGCGGCACCTTGACCGCAAAACCCACGAACGCCGCGGTGAAGATGATTAGTGTCGGTGACAGGGTGTTCAGCCACGTCCAACCGAGCTTGTCCGACAATGCCGAAGTCAAAGCCCCGTTCCGGCCCATGTCGGCCAACTCGATGAAGTCAAACTTGCCCGTGGCCAGGAAGATTGCCAGGAATGCGAGCAGCAGGGCAACGCTGCCGGCCATGGTGTAAACGAGGAACTGAGTTGCGGCCTTGGCGCACCTCGGCCCGCCCCAGAGCTTGATGAGGAAGAACGCCGGTATCAGGCTCAGTTCCCAGTAGATAAACCAATGAAAGAAGTTCAGCGCGGTGAAGGTGCCGAACAGACCGCCTTGCAGGAACAGTACCAGACCGAAATAAAGGGATGCGCGCTCCATGATTCGCCACGAAGCCAGCATGGCCATTGGTACCGCGATGGCGGAGAGCATTACCATCAGCAACCCGAGTCCATCCACCCCAACACGATAATCCACTCCGAGCATGGGAATCCATGGGTATGGCCCCTCCTCAAATTGCAGGTTGCCAGAGCCCGGGTTGAATTGGTGCCAGAGAATCAAGGCCAGCAACAGCACCCCGAGGCTGAACCCCATCGCGACCCAGCGAGCGAGCCGGTTCCACTCCTTCCCGAGACCAAGGACCACGAAGCCCCCGAGGAGCGGCACGAATGTCACCAAGGTGAGAAGAGGAATCCCGTTCACGGCCGACGGCACCCCCAGATGAGAAACAGCACAAACACGGTCAGCGCCACCGCGATCAGGCGCAGATACCTCTGAACTTGTCCGCATTGCACGCGGGACATAAGTGCGCCGCCATTCGTCAAACGACGGCAGCTTTCGTCGAAGCCGGCATTGATGCCGTATTCGTCCAGGACCCGGCTCACCCAGGCGAGCCCAACCACCAGCAGCGCGATCATCTGCACCGCACCGTTCCACAGCCAGTAATCCAACCAGTTGCACGCCCTGGCTCCCCAGGCATTGAAACGGACCACAGAAGCCTCATAAATTTCGTCCACGAAGTACTTCCTGCGCAGCAAGGCGAAGATCTCGGGTTGAAGTCGCTCCAGCGCGTCCGGTTCGTTTGTAGTCGCGACAGGTTTCCGCCCATACAGCCACCATCCCAAACCAAGGCCGATGAAGACGCCGGCACTTGAGAACACCATCAATCGCAGCACTTCCGGATCACACAGTCTTCCGGGTTGGCCCGTCACGCTTTGGCCCGCCAGGAATCCTTGGAACCATGGCCAAGCCGGTGTTCCAATAAAGCCCAGGAAAATTGAACCCGCAGCCAACATGATTAACGGAATGGTCATGACCCGCGGACTCTCGTGCACTACTTCGCAGCCGGGCTGAAGAGACCCTGATCTGTTGATCCTTTCGTTGGCAGTCGCAAAATGCCCCCCCCCGCGTCGGTTGACGCGGGAAGAACCAAAGAAGACGTAGCAGAGCTGCCGGGTCATGTAGAAGGCGGTCAGCAGCGCGCCAGCCACGCCAAGGTAGAAGGGCCAGTGAGACACGCCCCAAATGTGCGCCGAATGCAAAACCCCGTCCTTGCTCCAGAACCCCGAGAACAAAAGTGGAAAGCCGCTTAGCGCCAGCATGCCGACGGCGTAGGTGCCGAAGGTCACCGGCATGATTGTGCGCAGTCCACCCATGCGACGAATGTCTTGTTCGTCGTGGCAGCCGTGGATTACTGAGCCTGCGCCGAGGAACAGCAGTGCCTTGAAGAATGCGTGTGTGACAAGGTGAAACATCCCGACGGCTGCGCCGCCCGTGCCCAGCCCCAGCATCATGAACCCTAACTGGGAAACCGTGGAATATGCCAGGATGCGTTTAATGTCCGTCTGCGCCACGGCAATGCTGGCGGCGAAGACAGCAGTGAGCGCCCCCACCCAAGTGACAACCTGCAGCGCCCCCGGCGCGGATGTCGCCCCTTCAGGATGTGCCTCCATCAGCGGATACACCCTCGCGACCAGAAACACCCCGGCGGCAACCATCGTCGCGGCGTGGATAAGCGCACTCACAGGTGTCGGCCCCTCCATCGCGTCCGGCAGCCACACGTGCAGCGGCACCTGACCCGACTTGCCAACCGCGCCACAGAAGATCAGGAGCGAAATGCCGGTCGAAACGGTCATGCCGAGGATCGTGGATTGGGTGACCAACCCGGCATGCGCGGTCTGTTCGAGGCAGCCCTTACCACCGTCGTAGAAGAGCAGCGTGCCGGTTTCCGCGTAAAGCCACACCATACCTAGCAGAAGGGCGAGATCGCCGACCCGCGTCGTGATGAATGCCTTCTTTGCCGCCGCTACGGCACTGGGTTTGCGGTACCAAAAACCGATCAGCAGGTAGGACGTCAGCCCGACCAGTTCCCAGCACATGAACAGCAGCATCAGGCTGTTGGCGATGACCAGGCCAAGCATTCCGGCGGCAAAAAGAGACAGGAAGCAGAAGAAGCGCGTGAAATTTTCGTCCCCCGCCATGTAGCCAAGGCTGTAAATGAAGATTAGCAAGCCTACGAAGGAAACCATCACCAGCATGATCGCGCCAAGCGGGTCCAGCACCCAGCCGAGCCGTAGGGCAGTGTCGCTCATCTGCGGATCTCCAAACTCAAACCAGAAGAAATTGACGGCTAGCCTTACAGGCAAACCCCGGCCGGACTGTTGAACTGCATTGGCCAGCGCAAGGCAAGAAAGAACCAAAGCGAGAATCATCGCTCCAATCGCCAGAGAGGCCGAGAGTCGGCGCTGCCGTTGCTTGAGCAACACGCTTAGCCCCGCGGCCAGCAGGGGCAATACCGGAATCAGCCAGAGCTTATGAACAATCCAATCCATCTCAGCCCTTCATCGAGTCAAACTTGTCCAGATTGGTCGTCCGGTAGTGCCGATGGATCAAGATGATCAGCGCCAGCCCTACCGCCGATTCGGCGGCCGAGACACCAATTGAGAAGATCACGAACATCACCCCGGTCAATGCCGCCGGATTGGGGCCATAACGCCAGAAAGCAATGAAGTTGAGGTTCGCCGCGTTCAGCATCAACTCGATGCCAATGAGTACGATGATGGCGTTGCGCCGCGTAAGCGCACCCGCCAGGCCCACGGTGAATAGCAAGGCGGACAGCAGCAGGTAGCCCACCAGCGGTGTCATTCGCCCTCCCTATCGCACATGGCGATGATGACCGCGCCAATCAGCGCGGCGGTCAGCAGCAGACCGACGACTTCCAGCGGCAAGACATATCTCGTCATGAGTTGATCCCCGATTTGACGGACCGTAGATGCGGCAGGTGGTGAGCCTTCACGGCTCACAGCAGGGCTTGACAGGATCATCGCGCTCATAACGCCGAAGACACCCACCGCTGTGCCAATGCCGAGCACCCAAGTCCCAGAGAGAATGCTCTGCCGGGGCGGCTCGCTCCCGCGCGTCAACAGGATGGCGAACACGATCAGGATCGCCACTGCGCCGATATATACCAGGACTTGCGCAAACCCCACAAATTGGGCGTCCAGCTTCAAGTAGAGTGCCGCCAGGCCCCCGAGCGTCACCATGAACATCAGGGCGCAATGCACCAGCTTGCGCAGGCTCATGGCAGCAATGGCGCTGCCCAGCGTCACCACGGCGATGATGGCGAATAGCCAGTCCACTGAGTCAAAGCAGGAAACCCTGAAGCGCCAAACTGATGTAACTCATGCAAGCCATATGACGCTCAGCTTTCATTCGGCATAACGGTATGTTCGCTTAGCCAGTTGCTTCCTTTCGACCATCGCCCCGCCCAGCAGAAGGCAGGCCACACATACGAGCAGCGCGCAGACGCTCCATCGGGTGACACCGGTGGACATGAAACGCCATAGCCCGGCGATCAGGATGTTCGCCATTGCCATTGGCAGCATGAACTTCCAAGCCAGGCCCATGAGCTGGTCCATGCGCAGACGCGGCAGTGTGCCGCGAACCCAGATGAAGCCGGCAATGAGCCCAAGGAGCTTGGCGAAGAACCAAACCCAGGACGGGACGCAATCGAGGCCGGGCAGCGGAGCCTGCCAGCCACCCAAGAACAGCGTGATGCCCAGGCCGCTGACAGCAAACAGGCCCAGGTATTCGCCCAGGAAGAATAATGCAAACTTGAACCCCGAATACTCCGTGTAATAGCCGGCGACGAGCTCGGATTCACCTTCGGGCAGATCGAAGGGCGAGCGGTTCGATTCGGCTGTCGCGGCGATCATGAACAGAACGAAGCCCGCGAATCCCCACGGTGTCAGCAGATACCAGCGCGGCAGGAGGCCCCAGTATCCGGCCTGCGCCTCCACGATGCCTACAGTGGACAGCGAGCCGGCGGCCATGATAACCGTCACGGCCGAGAGAATCAGCGGGACTTCATAGCTGATCATCTGCGCGATGGCGCGCATAGCGCCGAGCAGGGAATACTTGTTGCGGCTCGACCAGCCCGCCATGAACACCGACAGTTCCGTCGCCGCGCCGACGGCAAAGAAGAACAACACCCCGGCGTCGGCATCCAGGGCAGTCATGTTCCGCCCCATCGGCACGACCGCGAGAGCGAGCAAGACCGGCACCACCAAGACGATCGGCGCGAGGAAATGGACGACTTTGTCCGCACTCTGCGGGACTACATCCTCCTTCGTGAGGGCTTTGAGCCCGTCGGCGATGGGCTGGAGCAGGCCGCAAGGGCCGACTCGATTCGGGCCATAGCGGTTCTGCATGCGCCCGAGACCCTTGCGCTCCAGGAGGGTCGTCAGCGCAGAGAGGGTCGCAAAACCAAGGATAAGCGAGGCGGCAGAAAGCAGGGCTGAAAGCACGGGCTGGCACTGGCCGGGTGCTAAACCTACCAGCCAGTGCTTCAAGGTGACAAAAATCTGGTCCATCGTTTCAACCTTCTCAGGCCCCGTCGGTAACTGGTACGGCCCGGCCCGCTCAAGCTTGGGCAGAGCCTAAGCATGGCGCGCCTTTGCCTGCTCCGCAAGTGATTACCCAGCATGGAAATCGGCGGATTTGCCCGCGCGATCACGGTTCGAAGCACAGGTCAATGTCTCGCACCGACAACGACCGTGTTCAATTGGACGTCGCCTCTTGGTGCGAGCCAGTGCCGAGAAATTCGTCGTGCTCCGTGCTCACGCGCACGCCGCGCGCATCGGTGACAGACAGGTACCACGCCGCCATCGGCTGCCCCGGCAACTGAGCCGTAATGGCGCCGCCCTTTGCTTCGGCTGGAACCGAGTGCCAGCGGCGCCTCTGCCATTCGCCCGTGTCGGCTGTGTAGTGCAGCGCGGCCTTTCGGAACGGCAAGGTGAAGTCTACCTTTGCGCTCACCCGGTTGCCGTTGGTCTTTATCTGCCCCAAGCGCGGCAAGGGTGCGCCTTCCCGCAACACGCTGTCCACGAATACATCAACCTCATTGAAGGTCCAGATGTGACCATGCGGCAGGTCGAGCACGACGCTGACGTGGCGAAGCCCGGCAGGCACGAGCCGGTACGAAGCGCGATAGGAGTCGAGCGGATAGGCAAAGTCGTTGGCGCCATTCAGAAACAAGATGGGGCACTTCACTCCGCTGAGATACTGCGATGGATCGAAGTCGCGCAGCCAGCGTTCGCGCGCGTCCTTGCTCATCTTCGCCAGCCAGCTTGACTTCCAGGCACTGTTGTCCCCCAGGAATCCACATCCATACACGGGCACAGCCACCTTGAGCCTGTCATCCAGCCCCGCAACGATGCACGTAAGGTAGCCGCCCCAACTTATGCCGGTGATGCCGATTCGACGATGATCCACCTCCGGCAGCCCGGTCAGCAACGACACGCCCCGAATCACCGCGCCCACGGCGTGGCAGGTCCACATGTCCTGCGCGTCTTCATCGGCGTAGTTGCGGAACTTCGTGGCATCGCTCTGGTCAGGCCCGCCATCGGACATGGGGCCGTCGGGACCGCAGCCCGCCGTATCCATGGCCAGCGCCACAAAGCCGCGTTTTGCCCAATGTTCGGCCCAGGCTCGGAAGGCCGTGCCGCCCCCGCCGTGGACCAGGACCATCGCGGGAACGGGACCTTGGGCCGAGGCGGGCCGACCCAAGTACGCAAAGACGCGGGTCGGCTTCCCGCGATAGGGTTCGCCCTGGTAATAAACCTCCTGGACCAACCCGGTCCGCACACCCCATTCCACCACGGGCGCTTGCCGCAGCGCCGCCAGATTCCACGGGCCGCGCTGGAGCGGGATGGTTCTCACGGAACCACATCCCACGGCCAGCAGCAGAGTCAACAGAACAGGCCAAAGCGGTTTCATTCCACGTGCGCCGAACGGGCCACGGGAGTCGCCTCCCGCCGATCCGATTGAAGGATGTGGCTCGGGCGCACTCCAGCTCAGTGCCAGATACTACCGGCGCTTGGAACGCCGGTAGAGCGTTGCCATGGCGACACCCGCCAGTGCAAATATCGATGGCTCGGGAACGGTTGCCTGAATCTCCAGGAAGGGCGTTGCATTGCCGAAGGCGGGCAAGAATGATCCTGAATTGAACAGAGAACCACATCTTCCATATTGCCAACCGCTCCCGACGATATCGTTTCGGCGACCAGCGGTTCCTTCCAGAATACCATTGGAGTGAGCGCTGACCGCGCCTACTACGAGCCAGTATTCGGAGTTTGCGTTAAGCAAGAGCCGGGCAGCAGGGTTGAAAGTGACCTCCAGAATGCTGGTGGTCAGGTCATCAAAATTGAACGAGCCCAAAGAGGCGAGCTCTGTGGTTGGCGTGTTATTAGCGCCATTAAAAACGTAAGCGCTATACAGGATTGGACCTCGGTATTGTTCCTCCCAGAGAACAGGACCTCCGAACGACAGTGTGAAGGCGGTGACGTTCCACACCGGCGTGAGACTCCCAGGGAAGAACTGCGCTGCGAATCGACCACTTGGAGACCCGCTTCCTATGCTCGCGCTGTAGCTATTGGGCTGCTGGAAGTTCGAAAGCAGCGTATCCGCCGAAGCAGTGTTAACGGCCAACCAAGCGAGCGCGACAAGATGCAGGAGAGTAACGACGCGTCTCATTTGCAGTCCGTGTTTGTATGTTCTCCACACAGGCTAGTGCGCACCGCCTGGAATACAAGACTTTTCATCAGCCTGAATTCCAAGATTCCAAGCCCAGGCAGGGTGAGAAGTCCTATGCACGCCCCAGCGCTTCTTCAGCCCGGTAAGTTGGTACCGCAACTTGATCAGGATTGAGGTCTTTTGGCACTTTTCATTGGCTGGGGGAACTTCAGGAAGAGGACGCAACAGGCTCTCGTTGCCTGGCACGCCTCCGCTCTTCAGGAGATCTACCGAGGAACGGTCACTAAACGGCTACTAGACGGCCAGGAGACGGCCAGCACCTGACCAAGGGACGGTCATCTGGTTGGATTAGAGTGGCTGGGTAGGGCATGTACTGGGTGCCCACCCTCCCAGGGTTTCGAGACTTCCGACGAGGTCAAGTCGGACTCAACCCTTTTTTGACGCCCAGGTGAGCCATTTTGGCACACTTGGTCTTGCCGCACGAGCATCACCTGAAATCAGTTACAGCTATCCCCCGCCTAACCGGGCTCCAACCGCCTTAAGCGGGCTTGGGAGTGGGGGCGGCCTTGGCTTTGGCCTTGTCCGCGCTCAGGTGGGCATCCACCTCGGCGGCTTCGGTGGGGTGAATCTGGTGGTAGTATTGGTTTGGCTTGGCCAATTGCTGCTTCCGCAGCAGGAGCGTGCCAAACCGGTCACCAGTGCTAAGCTCATACTGGACGTCCATTTTGATGGCGTCGAACGGACAGACTTCGACGCAGATCTGGCAGCTCATGCATACCGAGATGTCAATGTCGAAGACCCTCGGTTGGAACTGGAGCTTGCCGGCGGCATCGGGTTTGCGGACGGTGTCTTTGACGATGTAGATGCACTGTGGCGGACACTCCTTCTCGCAAATCAGGCAGGCCACGCAGCGCAAGCCCTTTTGCCAGTCGTCGCCGTCGTAGACGAGGACAGGGAAGCTGCGAGCCGCTTCCGTTTGAGGCAAGCGCTCCTCGGGATATTGCACCGTGATGAGCCGGTCTTTCTTGACGTAGCTGCCGAAGAAGTTTCTGGCCGTCTCCGCCAGCCCTTTGAAGATTCCCTGGCCCAGCAAGGGAGCACTCACCGGTCCACCTCGCCCATGACAATGTCCACGCTGCCAAGGATGATGACTACATCCGCGACGTGATGCCCGAGGCAGATATCCTCCAGGATGGTCAGGTTGATGAAGCTGGGGGGACGCACTCGATAGCGGTACGGGTTGGGCGAGCCATTGCTGATGATATAGAAACCCAGCTCGCCCTTCGGGGATTCGATGCGACCATAGACTTCGCCCGGCTTGGGCCGGAAGCCGCGCAACTTTGCCTTCGGGTCCACGATTGGCCCGGCGGGGATATCGCGCAGCGCCGCCTGGAGGATCCCGACCGACTCGCGCATTTCCAGGATGCGAATCATGTAGCGGTCATAGACGTCGCCGTGGTCCCCGAGCGGCACGCGGAATTTGAACCGGTCGTAAATGCCGTATTGGTCCACCTTGCGGATGTCGTAGTTGACGCCGCTGGCGCGGAGCATCGGGCCGGTGATGCTGGCATTGACAGCAAGCTCGCGCGGGAGCACGCCGACGCCCTGAGTGCGCGCCAGGAGGATTTCATTCCCGCTCAGGAGCGCCTCAAACTCGTCCAGGAAGCGCGGGAATTCGTTTACTGCCTGCTGCGCCTGCTCGAGCCAGCCGGGCGGTAGGTCGCAACGGCAGCCGCCGAAACGCATGTAATTGCACATCATCCGGGCGCCGGTGAGCGACTCGAACAGGTCGAGAATCCTCTCGCGTTCGCGGAAGGCGTACATCAGCGGCGTGCCCATTGCGCCCATGTCCTGGAGTAGAAAGCCTACAAGCGAGACGTGGTTCTGGAGCCGCGTCAGCTCGGCGGTGATCACGCGGATGTACTCCGCGCGCTCGGGCGGCTGGAGGCCAGCCAGCTTCTCCACCGTCAGCGCGTAGGCCCAGTTGTTGGTCAGCGAGCAGAAGTAGTCCAGACGGTCGGTGTAGGGCATGGACCCGAGGTAAGTCGTGTTCTCGCCAATTTTCTCATGGTTGCGGTGCAGGTAGCCGAAGACGGGCTTGAGCTTCATCACGCGTTCCCCGTCCAGGACGACGTCCATGCGAAATACGCCGTGGGTCGAGGGATGCTGCGGTCCCATCGAGACCTCCAGCAGATCGCCCTGCAGGGTGCCGTCCGGCGCGCGCTTGGGCGTGACCGTGTAATTCGGTGCTCCCGCGCCCTCGGGCGCCGGAATACCTTGGGCCGAGGCACCCTCGCTTCGCGGCGTTTCCACATAAGCCTGGGTCACGACTTGCCCTCCACCGGATAGTGCCGCCGCGCTTTCTCCAGCACATCATCGTGCGGAGTGGGCTCGTATTCGTAATCATCCGGCTCGACGTAGTCTTTGCGCATTGGGAAGTCCTTGAACTCATCCCACATCAGGATGCGCCGCAAATCGGGATGGCCATCGAAGATGATTCCGTAGAGGTCATAGACTTCCCGCTCCTGGAACTCGGCCCCGCGCCAGACGGGTGTCAATGATGGCACGCGCGCATTGTCGGTGCGGTTCCCCGTGCGCAGCCGCAGGACGACCGGCCCATGCTTGAGCTCCATCGAATAAAGATGATAGACCACTTCCAGGTAGCCTGGCTTCTTCAGCTCGGTCGTCTGCTCGATCTCCCGCTCCACCCCGTCGATCACCTGTTTCACATTCCGCTTTTCCTGGCTGACGGTATCGAGCCAATCCACGCCGGTGACATTGGAGGCGTATTCGAATCGCAACGACGGGTCATCGCGCAGAAACCGTGCGACCGCCAGCGCGTGGGGATTGTCCACCAGCAGCGACGGCCGGCTATCCGGATTGGCGTTAGGCACAATCTCTATGGACGCGCCGGGCACGGCGGCTTCGAGACGGGCTTTGATCTCGTCCAAGGTTCCCATGGATCTAATCTACCCTCGCAAGCGCGGGCGGCTGCCAGATTTCCGGGTTGGCGGACGGCTCCAGGTCATGCTCGCCGTACGCCGGCACGGGGAACTCGCTCGGGGCTTCGGCGACGAGGTGGCGGGGACGCTGGTCTCCGGTCAATGTTTGCGCGTCAATCTTGCGCTGCAAGGTCATGAACGCATGCAGTAACGCCTCGGGCCGCGGCGGGCAGCCGGGAATGTGCACATCCACAGGAAGGTATCGGTCAATGCCTTTAAGCACATTGTAGCCTTGCTTGAACGGCCCGCCGGAAATGGCGCAAGCACCCATGGCTATGACGTATTTCGGCTCCGGCATCTGGTTGTACAGGCGGACGATTTGCGGTGCCATCTTCTTGGTCACCGTGCCGGCCACAATCATTAAATCGGCCTGGCGTGGGGAGGGCCGGAACACCTCGGCGCCGAAACGGGCCAGGTCCCACCGGGCCATGGAGGCGGCGATCATTTCAATCGCGCAGCAGGCGAGGCCAAAACCCAGCGGCCAGATGGAGTTTTTGCGTCCCCAGTTGTAAAGATCTTCCAGGGTCGTGGTGAAGATCCCCTGTTTGCTCAGCTCGCTGCGCAGGCCTTCGTCCATGGGGAAAGCGAGTGTTGGAGCCGTGAAGTATTGGAGCAACGGGCGTGGTTCATCCGCATCACCGTAGCACTCCACCCCTTCAATGTTCCAATTGGCGGTTTCACTTCCACGTCAGCACGCCTTTCTGCCAGGCCCATGCCAAACCTTCGACCACCAGCAACAGAAAGACCATCATCGCGACGAACGCGCCAGCAGGCAGGCCGCCGAAAGCGACGGCAAATGGCAACAGGAATATGGTTTCGACGTCGAAGATGAGAAACAGGATGGCGTAAAGGTAATACTCCGATTTGAACCGCACCCAGGCGTCGCCTTTGGATTCAAGGCCGCACTCGTAAACAGCGTTCTTGCCGGGGCCGGGTTTGCGCGGGGAGAACTTCCTCGCCCAAAGCCACGCCAGGCCAAGCGGTGCCAGGGCAAAGAGCAGCCCAGCGGCCAGGAGGACGAGGATAAACAAGTAGGGGCCGTATTCAACAGGCATAGGTCAAATCCATATCGCTTTCGCCACGCCACCGTACGCGTTGAGATTTGCTCCGTCAAGGAACGAAGCCGGCGGGTTACTTGATCAGGCAACTGCCTCTACGACGGCAGAGATTCTCCGCTGCCGGGTTCGAGCGGCCGAATCAGTCGGATTTGGGGCGATGCAGGCCCACGGAGTGGGCGATTTCGTCGAGCTCCTCGTGGGTGACGTCGTCCAACTGCTTGCCTTTGGCGGCAAGCTTTTCGTTGATCTTGATGGCCTTCTCCGTCATCTCCTCGTGGGTCGCTTGCGTGCCGCCGGCCAGAAGAAAGTTCGGGCCGGTGGTGAGCCGCTTGTGGCCATCGGAATCGAGGCCAACGCCAAGCAGCAACGCCTTGCGCCGCGGCCTTTTCTTCTTCGCATTCGACATTCAGGAAGGCTACGGGTTGCCCGCAGGCGCGTCAACACGCTTCAACCTCACACACTTCAACCGCCGGGGGCCGTCATTTGTTTGCGATTGTCGGCTGGCCCCAGGCGGAGCAGGAACGGCACGGCGCGTCCGGCCCACTCGGCCGGCGAGGGATAGCCTGAAGCGGCGCCGCCGAAGCTGCTCTGCAGCATCTCGGTGTTGATGATCCCGGGGTTCAGAGCCACCGCGGCCATGCCGGATGGCAGCTCCTGCGCGAAGGCCTGGGTCAACCCTTCGACAGCCCACTTGGTCGCGCAATAAGGCGCAACCTCCGCGTCCGTGGACCGGCCCCAGCCGGAACTGAAGTTCACGATTACACCTCGCCTGCGCCTGACCATTTCCGGCACAAAGTGACGGATAACATTTGCAACGCCTTTTATGTTTACGTCTATCACCCGCGAGAATTCCGCTTCAGGCACCTCCCAGAGGCGGGCGTTCTTGTTAATCACGCCGGCATTGTTCAGCACCAAGTCGGGCGGCCCGAAGGAGCTCATCAACCGGCCAGCCCACGCCATCACCTGCCCCTCGGACGCGACATCCACCTGCGCGAAATCATGGGGCGCGCCAAACTGCCGGCGGAGTTGCTCAACTCCCTTCTGGGACCCGCCGCAGCCCAGAACGGTGTGCCCGTGCCGGACAAATTCATCCACCATCGCCCGGCCCAGGCCCCGTGTAGCTCCTGTGATCAATACGATTCTCTGGCTCACAGGTTAACTTACTTGGTCGTGCCGGGGCGGGATTCCCATTTGAGCGCGGGGCGGCGGCCTTCGGCCATCGTCTTCCAGAACGCACCTTGGGCAGCTTGATAGATGCCGTAGAGACCGCGGGAATCCCGGTCGCGGTTTACGGCGATCCAGTAATCGGGCTCGGCGGGTTTGGGGGCTTTGAGGAAGCGCCGGCCTTCGCTGCGAATCACCTTCGTCACTGGGCGATCAGTGCCGTCGGGATTGATGATGCCGAAGTCGCTATTCTCGCCGAGGCGGAAGCCGCCGGGATACCACCAGAAGAAAACACCGTCGGCGCCGGACTCGATCATCATGCGGTAGAAGTCGGTATAGTATCGCCCTGCGTAGGCTAGCTTCTCAGGGTCAGGGGCCATGCGGTTGATGTCCCAAACGGTGTAGCCCATCTCCGCCCAGAGGACCGGCTTGGCGGGATCGCAGAGGCGGGCGTAAGCAGCGGTGAAGTCGCCCGCGCGAACCCGCTCCCAATCGCCGATGCGGCCGTAGGCCTCGGGCTGCCAAATGTCCACCGCGTCGGCGAGGCCGTAGAAGTCGTAAACCAGCGCGGCATCCCAGTTGTAGAGGGGATCGCCCGCGCAGGTCATGCGGAAACTGACGGCGTGATGCGGATCAATGGTCCGCACCAGCCGGCGCGCGGCGCCGTATCTTTCGCCGAGAAGGTCATCCAGGAAGAGGCGGTAGTCGGCCACGAGCTTGCGCCACTCGCCATCGCTCGTGAGCTGCGCCATCGGCGGCACGCTGATGGAAGCCGAATTCGTCTGCGCGCGCGGCGCGGGAACGCCCCAGGCTTTCTCCGCCTCGAGCACACTGCCGTAACGTTTTGCCACCCACTGGGCCCACAAGCCGGCGTAGGCGCGCGCCTGTTCCGCGTAGCCGCCATGGGTCGGCTCCCAGGCGAGGTCGTAGGCAAAGACCGTGTCGTTCCGCGCCAGCCGGTAATGCTCGATCAGCTCCCGCATTTCCTTCCAGCGAAAGTCCATGGGCGTGCCAGGGCGGAGGGATTGGTTGACGCGCAGGCCGTGGGCCGCGCAGCGGCGCAGCAGGTCGAGCAGGTGCTGGGCCTTGAGGGAGTCATGATAAACGAAGACGCTCACCGAGTTCAGGTTCATGGCCTTCACGCGGCGCAGGTCGCGCTCGATGACGTCGGGATCGTAAGCGCCCCGGCCCAGCCACCGCTCGAAGTAACGGCCATTGGCCAGGCCAATGCCGCTGGAGGGCATGTAGTTCACGCCGTGCGCCTTCCAGGGCTTGCCGCGGAGCCAGAAACCGCCGTCGCGGGTATCAATGTACTCCGGATTGGTTGCGGGCTCCCAGGAACCAAGCTCGTGGTGCAGAGCGTCTATGGGAGTGCCAGCCTGGATCAGGGTGGTCGCCACGCCGGCCTCGTCGCGGCCTCTGGTCAGCTGGTCCTGCTCGACCGCCTTCATCTCGCCTGGAAGAAGAGCTACTTCGACCTCGATCGCGGTGCGTTGCGCGCCGCCTTTGGCATCGAGGAACTGCGCCACGGCGAGAAGGTTGGTGACTGGGTCCCGGCCAAAGTTCACGATGCGCGCCCCGGCTTTGAACTGCTGCCCCGCAAACACCGTGAAAAACTCGGTGCCGCCTTCGGCAAGAAAGACCCCGCGTTTCATGCGCATCAGGGTCTGGCGCACGCAATTACTCACAACCGGCTGCCGGTAGAAGTACGCATCGGACGGCGTGAACGCGGCCCAAACGCCGCCACGCAGAGGCGGCTCGACATGAACGACCAGGGCGCCCAGCGCGCCGCGGTAGTCGCGCGTGGCCGCGTCATAGGCGCCCAGCACAGGCTCCCAACGGTAAGGCCGCCCCTGCTCGAAGCCGACGCCCCGGGCGCGCGGGTTGAGGCCAAGGCACGAAAGCGCTTCCAACGTTTGCGGCTTCGCTGAAGTCTTCTCCCAGTCCTCTAAAGCCACCTTCAAGTGGTCCGGACGCACAACGATAGGGGTCGTAATCAGATAGCATTGGTAGCTGGGTGAGACCGACTCCAGCGACGGGACAGCGGGGCCTGCCGGTGGCAGCGCATCGCCAAATGGATTCGGCGCGGTCCCCAAATCGTCGAACCAGTATTCGTGCTCAAGACCCTCGAGAGCGGTGTGCGATAGCGCGAGGCCAATCCAGCAACTGACGGCTTTGGCTGGGTTGAACTGGCGATGCTCGGCGACCGCACCAACCGGCCAGGCTTTGAAGCGATCCGGCAGCAAGGTGTAATTCCTCCATTCCCGAGTAATGTCGACCGTTGCGATCCAGCGGGAGCCGTCTTCTTCATTCCATTCGAGCGCGAGCTGCCGTGTGCGGGGGCCGCCTTTGGCTCTGAAACAGGTGAGCGTATGGTTGCTGGGAAAAGGCCGCTCCAGAGCCGGAGAAGCAAAAGTCTCCCAGCCGCCAAGGCGCCCGATCCTTACGTGCAGTGCCTTGCCCTGCCCTGCTTCCGCCAGCTCATACCGGGCTTGCGCGACCGGTTCGCCCACAGATCGCTTCCAAAGAGACAGGTCAGCATGGTCAAAGTTCTCCACGCTGTGATGGGCCCGTTGGGCGCCGAGCGCTTCCTCGTAGTCCTGGCGGGATAGCCATCGGCCATTGACTTGGAACATGGGCGATTGCCACGCAGGCAGCCCCAGCGCGAGCAGGTCGCCCCCCTCCCGCAAATAGCTCGTAATGGCGGGCACCGCGGCGATCGGCAATGAGCGCGCGCCTGGCAAAACCAGCAGGTCGTAATGCCTGACTGTCAGGGCGGACTCGTTGGTCAGGACGGCCACGTTCACGAACTCGGTAGCGTAACCACCCGACCGCACCTGGGCGCCTGCTTCCTGGGCAAGGGTCCGGTTGAAATCGGGCAAGGCATCTGAGAAAACAGCCGCCCGCGGTTGAGAGGGCGCTGCTGCTGCCGTGGCACCAATGGCGCTGCCGGCGAGGATTACTGCCAGAGCGGAAAGGCAGGCATGCTTCAGCCGAGGTGGATCGGAGTTGCGGGGATTCACTGTTAGCATCGGTTCCCAACCAGACTAATGGACCATGGGCCAAATTCAACTGGTTACATCTTCAGGCCCGGTTCCCATCCAGCAAATGGCAGGGCAAAGAATGATCCGCTTCAGCCCGCTTGCTCCTTTCAGACAACCGCCGGCGACTTGTGAAAACCGTCGAACCAATGCCTCAGGCTTAGAATCGGGTGCTGCCACACCATGCGCGGCCCGGCATAACGCATCACTCTTTTAACCTGCTCGCGCCGGGCACGCTGGTAGCAATGGACCGGAAACTTGACACAGACAGGCTTCTCCTCCCCGAACCGGCAGCGCCCCAAGCGAACCGCTGCGTAGTCCAGCAAACCCTGGCACTCCGGGCAGAGGGCGTCCCCGCGCACATGATGGTCCCGGCAAAAGCAGTAGATCATCGCTGTGATGGTTCGCCATTCCCGGGCAAGCCGCCCGCCGGCGAAGTTCCCCAGCGCAGCCGTCTCCCCGCGTATCGCAGGGCCTGGCCCGGGCGTTCCTATGACTCTTGGATCGGTCATTGCCAGTTACATCGTCGCCCATCACCGTTGACGCTTCCTTGACGCTCGTCAAGACCTCGAAGGTTTGCACCCAGGGGTGCATCCTCATCTCAGCCGCCCTTGAAATGACGTCATGCGTTCGGCGGGAGCGTGGCGTGAACGCAGCTCGCGTTCCGCCCAAAACACCGTTTGACCAGCCACAAGAAAACCGTCACGAAAAGGTGATCGAGGTGTCAACGATGCGGACCCAGACCCACCACAAACTCTCCCTGCAAACGATCGTTGGGCTTGAGTGAGACCTGACCCAAGGGGCAGCGCCAAAGCAAATGCGCCGCCACGCCGCCCGGCGCCAGGGCGGCCCGGAAATGGGCGTCGCGGTCGGAGTGCACGCTGAGGCCCAACCCGTTCGGCGCTGCCAGCGCCGCTTGGTGGATGTTGTACTTGATGGATCGAAAGTCGGCGGTGCCAAGGTCGGTTTCATCCAGCGACCATGGCCAGGCCGGGCGAAGGTTCCAGCAAGCTTCGCCCCACTTGCGATCGCGGTGCGCGCGGGCGATACCCTCCGTGCGGCTGATATCTTCACTAGGGAAGACACCCCATTCCGACCAGCGGTGCCATTTGACTTCGTCACAGCCAGCGTCCATCAGGATGCGGATGCCTGCCTCACGTGTGTCCATGGCCTGGCCGGAGTAGGTGTAATCACAGGCAACGATGCCGCGGCCATCTTTGTCCATAAGCCAGGATGTGGTTCCGGAAAAGTCCGCATAGCGGTAATCAACTGTCAACCGCAGGCCGACGGGCTCCTCCTGCGCCTCTATGCCTTCAAAGCGCCGGGTCTTGGCGTCGGGAAACACGGCGTAAGGCGGCGAGTTCGGACCATTCAGGTCGCCGAAGTCGTAACGCGTAACATGGAGGGTGGGAAAGGAACGCGCCGCGCAATTGTGACGCGGATCCGCGGGGTCAAAGTCCCCTTTGGCCCGGTCGAAGACAGCGCTATAGCCCTTGCCCTGGATCACAATAGTGCTGCCATCGTCACTCCAGCACGGCGCGCCTGACGCGGGCCCCGGCAACGGAACCGGTTTCGCCTGTCCAAGTTGAACCGCCGATTCATGGATTAACCTGCCCGAAGCTGCCTTCACCCGCAGCAAGAGGCTGTCCCCCTCAACCGTTCCCCCCGGCACGTGGAACTTGAGTTCGCCCCGGACACCCGGCGCCAGTCGGGGGTTCAACCGGCCGTTGTGGCGGTTGAGGCTCCAGCCGAACTCGAGCTCGCTAAAGTCGGTGAAAGCGTAGCGGTTCTCCACCGGCACGCGGACAGTCTTTTGCCCGGGGGTAAACGCTACGTGGCGGGTCTCCAGCCAAACGGGGCTGAAGATGTGCCGGGCGAGCCACCATTCCGGTTTGGGCCGCCGCCAGTAATCTATCAGTCCCCAGAATCCATGGTGCCAGGCGTAGCCCGCGTGGTTGGTGGCCGAGAGGTAAAATGCGTCATCATGCGAGGCCCAAATGGCGCCGCCGATGACTCGGTCAGAATGTGTGATGTAGCTCCAGCCGCCGGGCTTGAGACCGGGCTTCAGGGGCGGCTTATCGAAGTCCAGTGCGCAAGCGCGGCTGAATGCGGAGTCCGGCTCGGCGTGGCCGTGGCCCCAAAGTTCGCGCAGGCCGGGGTTGATGCGAACATCCGTTTGTTCGTGGCAGATGGGGAAGAAGTACTCGCCCAGGAACAGCGGACGCAGGTCGTCCTTGAGCAAGTCGTCGTAGGGCATCGCTGGGTAATGGAGGTTGGCGATGTCGGTAACACGCGCGGATGGGCTGTTGGCAAAGTCGTGATTGAAGGTGGTAGGGCGAGTCGGGTCCAGCTCCTTAACCATGCGGGTGGAGGCGAGGAACTGGAGGTTAAAGTGCGACTCGTTGGCCAGCGACCAGACGATGACGCTCGGGTGGCTGTGGTGATAATCCACCATGGCCGAGGTGGGGGTGAGCGTGGCGGAGAGATTGCTCGGGCTGTCCAGTGCGCCGCCCACCCAGCAGAACGGAGCTTCGACCTCAACATACATGCCAAGCCGGTCGGCGGCGTCGAGCAGCTCGGCTGTGGGTGGGTAATGCGAGGTGCGGATGTAGTTCAGGTTTGCCTCCTTCAGCAGCCGCACATCCGTATCGGCGTGACGCATGGTGTCGGCGCGCCCGGTAAGCGGGTCAAATTCATGGTGGCAGACGCCGGCAAGCTTTACGCGCCGGCCATTGACATAGAACTGCCGACCCCGAACTTCAATGTTGCGGAACCCGATGTTCCGCTCGATGCGCTCCAGGACGGTCCCGCCCCGCCGCAGCTCGATCGTCAGGCAGTAAAGGGTTGGCTTCTCCGCGCTCCACTGCAACGGTGCCGCCACGCGCGTCACCACCTCAACAACCTGCGTGCCGGCAAAATCCGGAACCGCAACCCCAACTTCTCCCTTCCGCGTGTGCACCATCCCCATGGCATTTGCCTCCAGGAGGCTCTGCTCAACCGCCTTGCCAGCCGAATCCTGTAGCTTGAGAAAGACGGCCAACCCTTCCTCCGGCTCCCTGCCCCTCTCCAGCACCAGGCGCAGCCGCAACTCACCGTCCCGATAGTTCCCGTCGAGCGCGGCGTCCACTCGCAATTCCTGCACGTGCGTCGGCGGCAACACAAACATTCGCACCGAACGGTCAATGCCGCCAAGGTTGTGAAACGCGTAACTGGAGGCAACCGATAGAGCTTCCGAGGCTGTGGCCACCTTCATTTCCAAATCGACTCGGTTGGTTTCGCCAGGCCGCGCGGCATCAGTGATGTCCCACTCCACCGGCGTGAACAGGTTCTCGCTGTAGCCAAGTTCGTGGCCGTTGAGCCAGTAGCCTGTGCCGCCGTGGACGGCATCGAACCTCAGGATGATGCGGTTGCCAGCCCAGGCCTTCGGAACGATGAATTCCCGCGCCACTGCAACCGGCTTGTCTTGCGGCACGTCAAACCCCTGTTGCAGCCACTGCCCGGGGACTCTAAAGGGCGCCCAACCGGGGCCGCCGATCGGCTCTGTGCGGACGTTGGTTGTGGGCCCGGGATTGAGCGCCCATGAGCCATCGAGGAGGACGCAGTTCTTGTCCAGCCCCCCCGTCTTCGCAGGCAGGGGGCGGTAGTGCACTGGCTTAAAGAACAGGTTGGTCGTGCTCACACTGCCGCTGCCCGTCCGCCCATCATGCGACGCGGTGAAATGCAACGCGCCACCAAAGACAAATCGTTCGATCTCCTTCCGCGCAAAACCGAAGATGCCCTCGGGACCTGACGTGGCGGTTGGGGTATTCGCGTTGCCGTCGTCCCGGATTCTCACTTGCGCCCCAACCACCGGATCGTAGACAGCATCCAGCACCTGTCCTTGCAGGCCGCCGGGCAAGCCCGTGATGGACCCAAATCGCAGTCCGTTGATCGCCGGCTTGTTGGCCCACAGTTCGATGATCGACACTGTGGCGTTGACCTCGCCGTGGATCTTCCAGGCCAGCGTCATTTTGCCGGACTGCGTAACCTGGCGCGGCACCTTCACGACCACGCGCGTGGCCTCGGCCTTGGGCAAGGCATGCGGCCCGTGCAGGATCACGCCATTAGCTTCGAGGCTCTGGACACGGTTGTACACATGGTCACTGGCGTAGGTCAGCGCCAGTAGGTAGGAGGCATCCGGATCAAGCCGGTCATAAACCGCCTGGATCCCTTTGTAACTGAATACCGCCGACCTCTCCTTCAGACCGGCGTCGGTGTCGCTGGTGTTGAAGGTCCACAAGTAGCAGTCCTTCATCACTACGTGGGGTTGACGTCCCTCCACTCCGCAATCGTCGTATTCCTGGAGATAAAATCCGTTGGGAATGGCCGGGAGGAGTTGGTTGGTGATAGAATCAGCGGCGCTCCCCTGCAGGGTCGCCGACATAAGAAGGCCAAAGAGAATTGTGCGCACGGGTTCTGAGCCTATTCGGCCGGCCAAGAACTAAGCCGAACTATGCCCACAACGCAAGGAGACACCCACCCAATCCTATGAATCCGCTGCGTCGGGGAGACCCAAACGAAGGCCAGTCTTTCGTCCCAAATCACGACCAGCGATTGGGTGGGCTCCAGAAAAGTGCCGCAAACCGGGCGAAACCGGTCACGACCACCGACTGCCACCCCTATTACTGGCTCCGCCCGCCCCCAAAGCCTGAGCCCCCCCACGCCCAAGCCAGCCACCGCGTTTGGACGGTGCCAATCCGGCGGGACTACGGTGTGGTTCCCATGGGGGTCGGCCCCCATGGGAACCACACCGGGGTATAGCGGGTGTCACAGCGTTGTCACACCGGGCCTGCTATCCGGTCCAGGGATAGGGCACAGTATGAGCGGATTGCGGTGCCTAGGGGCCTGCAACATCCATAAGTTGCGTAATTGCAGTTAGTAATAGGGAATGTGATAGGTACCCTATGCCTAATCCAAGCGCCGAAAACACATTAACTTGCGCAAATTCAGGCCTTAAGAAGCAGAGAGGCTGTAAATTGCGATTGAACAGCCTTCGCCGATACGTCCATTGAGGCACAAGCCACATTACGAACACTATTCTCGCTCCAATGCGAAGCAATAATTAAATCTGGAAACTGGGGCTCCGGCCTGGTAACTGCTTGACTGCATGAGTATTGCTTCCAGTCTGGGCCTGCCTGCGATTCGGCTTTGCTGGCTGCTGGCGCTTTTCGCATCTGGCCTTATGCTCCGGAGTGCCCCTGGCGCTGAGCGATTCCCCTGTGTCGTGCCCGGCGACGATGCCAGCGAGTCGGTCACTGACTTCTCAAAGCTCTCGCCCAAGGCCGCCGGAGCCGAGGGCTTTGTGCACATCGAGGAAGGCCACTTTTTTGCCGGGACCAACCGCTTGCGGATCTGGGGCGTGAACTTGTGCTTCGGCGCGAACTTCCCGAGCCACGAAGACGCCGACCGCGTCGCTGCGCACCTCGCCAAGCTCGGAGTCAACGGGGTTCGGATGCATCACCACGACACCACCGTCTCACCAAGCGGTATATGGGGCCCAATCGTCAACGGGAGGCGGACGTTGGATCCGCTGATGCTCGACCGGCAGGACTACCTGCTGGACCAACTCCACCGCCATGGAATCTACGCCAACCTCAATCTCCACGTGGGGCGCACCTTCACCACGGCGGAGGGTTTCGTCACTGAAGGACTCCCGGATGCGGTGCGCTACAGCAAGTACCTTATCTACTTCGAACCCCGCATGCGGGTGTTGTTCAAGGACTTCTGCCGCGAATACCTGTTGCATACGAACAAATACCGGGGCCTGACGCGCGCTGCCGACCCAGGCATTGCCCTGATCGAACTCAGCAACGAGAATTCCTTCAGCAAGCTCGGCCCCGACATCGCCGCACGGCTGCCGGAACCGTATCGCGCAGAGTTCAAGCGCCAGTGGAATACCTGGTTGGCTCGATGCTATGCTTCGAACGATGAGTTGAGGAAGGCCTGGGGCGCGACGGTCGAACCCGTGGGGTCATATGTTGTCGAACCTGCGAGCTGGCAGCAGAACCTGGGCGGCTGGCGCCTGCACCAAAGCGCGGAGTTCCCGGTGAACACTCTGCTCGGCCAACCCGGCCCGCAGCCGGAGCTTCGGGCTCTGCGCCTCGAAATCCCAAAAGCTGCCCCAGAACTGTATTTGCAGGAACTCCAACTGCCGAACCTGAGCCTCGCGCCGTCCCGCACTTACACGCTCTCGTTCTGGGTCAAGGCCGATGTCGCCCGCCCCGTCTTTGTGGATGTTTCCCTGCAAGGCCCCGAAGAGTGGCACGATGTGGGCCTTGCGGAAACGATCCAAGCCGGGCCGAAGTGGGAGTTGGTCACACGCGTCTTCCACACTGCGGACAGGATGCCCGACAAGGTGCGTATTTGCTTCAAGTTCGGCAAGAACGCCACCAGTTTCTCGCTGGCCGCCGTGCGCCTGCAGCAGGGCGGCGAGCATGTCGTTGTGCCGCCTGAGCAAAGCATCGAGAAGCGGAGCATAGAAATCCCGGGAGCGGGTTGGTGCAAAGCCGCCCGCCGGGATGCGAGCCGGTTCATGGCTGAAACGGAGAAGGGCTTTGTTCGCGAGATCACCGCATTTCTCAAGGAAGACCTCGGGATGCGCGTGCCGATCACTGCCTCCCAGATCACCTATCACGGCGAGGAGATCGTTGCCGAAACGTGCGACTACGCCGACATCCACGCTTACTGGCAGCATCCGCACTTCCCCGAACGGCCCTGGGATGCGAACAACTGGACGATCCGCAACACGCCCATGGAGCAGGCACCGGACGCCGACAGCCTCCTGAACCGCGCGCCGTGGCGCCTCCTGGATCGCCCCTTTACCCTCTCGGAGTGGAACATCTCCGACCCTAACGATTATGCCGCCAGCACGGTTCCCCTTGCGGCTATGGTGGCGGCCTTGCAGGACTGGGACGGTGTCTTCTTCTTTGACTACCACAGCAGTCGGGAGGCTTGGAACACCGACCGCATGCGCGGCTACTTCTCCTTCAACGGCCAGCCTGTGAAACTCGTACTGCTCAGCGCCTGCGCGAATCTTTATCGGCGCGGCGATCTCAAGCCCCTGGCAGACGTTGCCGCTGGCACACTGCTTGAGCAATTGCCCGCCACGCTCGGCCTGAGCCATCGAATTGGAGTTGATCCCAAAGCAGTTCGCCCCGCTAGACTTTCCGCGCCTGCCAAAAGGCGTCTGGCGAGTCCGGACGGCCGGATTGTATGGGATGCCGGCGACCGAAACCGGGCGCACGTGCTAATCAACACGCCCAGTTCCCGCGCCGTGTGGGGCCTGGTCGCCGGGCAGAAGTTTGACCTGGGCGGAATCCAAATTGCTTTTGGCCCAACCGACCACAACTACGCCGCGCTTGTCGTCACCAGTCTCGACGGGAAGCCGCTGGAGACCGCCGGCCACATACTTCTTGCGGCGGTCGGCTCCGCCGAGAATCAGGGCATGGTCTGGAATGAGGACCGCACGTCAGTGGGGAACAGATGGGGCACCGGGCCGACACTTGTCAACGGCATCCCGGCGGAAGTGACACTGCCTTTCCGGGTTCGCAGCGTCCACGCACTTGACGGCCGTGGCCACTCTCAAACCGAAGTTCCTGTCCGTATCCAAGGGAACACTGCGCAGTTCACCATCAGCCCGGAACTTCGCACCCTTTGGTACAAGATAGAATAATAGCGGGCGCCTGTCTTCCGCTGACCCATCTATGCGCAGCTTTCCACCGAATCCTCCTTTACGCTGACGCTGTTGGTAGTGAAATCAAGCGCGTCGTCGCGGGGGCTTCCTGACACAAGCTCAGCGCCACGGCCGCCCCTTAATCGCCCTTGACCCACCAGACGGCTGCCCCAGGCACGCCTCCGCGCTTTCCTGCTTCCTTTGCGCCTGGAATATCCCTAGCGTGAGCGCCGCATCGCAAATGAACACCGCCGCCCCAGCGCAGCCTAATTCTCGAAGCTCTGCCCGGCTGATGTCGCTCGACGTCTTCCGCGGGGCGACCATCGCCGCAATGATCCTGGTGAACAATCCCGGCAATTGGAGCGCCGCGTACAAGCCGCTGCTCCACGCCGAGTGGCACGGCTGGACCTTCACCGATGTCATCTTCCCCTTCTTCCTCTGGATCGTCGGCGTCGCCATCCCGCTGTCCACCGCGCGCCGGCTCGAGCAAGGCCAACGCCGCCGCGAGCTCCTCGTCCACGCTCTGCGCCGGGCCGCGATCATCTTTGCACTGGGCTTCTTCCTCAACTCGTTTGGCTACCTGATTGACGGCTCGCTATTCCGTGACGGCTTCACCGCCTGGCTGCACAACTACGCCACCACAGTCCGCATCCCAGGCGTCCTGCAGCGCATCGGCATCTGCTACTTCGTGGCCATGCTGATCTATCTCGGCGCCGGCATCCGCGGACAAGTCACCTGGATCGCCGCGCTGCTCGCCGGTTACTGGGTGCTGATGATTGTCGGGCCGCTGCTTGGCTGCGGCACGGGTGGCCTGGAGCGGCAAGGCAATTTCTGCGAGTACATTGATAACCTTGTGCTCAACGGGAAGGTCATTGGCACGCACGTCTGGAGTGGTGGCAAGACCTGGGACCCGGAAGGCATCTTCAGCACCGTGCCCGCCGTGGCCACGTGCCTCCTTGGCATCATGACCGGCCACGTGCTCCGCTCCAACCAAACGCCCGAGACCCGCACCGCGTGGCTCTGCGTCGCGGGCAACCTGTTGCTGCTGCTTGGAGCGGTAATGGACGCCTGGCTCCCCATCAACAAGAATATCTGGACCAGCTCCTACGCAGTGTTCATGACGGGCATGGCAATGAACTGCTTCGCCGTTGCTTACTGGCTGGTGGACGTGCAAGGGTGGCGCAAATGGGCAAAACCCTTCGCCATTTACGGCATGAATGCAATCGCCGTCTTCATGCTGGCGGGTTTGCTGGGCCGCATCTCCCTTGCCGTCAAGCTGACCAACGCCGCCGGCCATCAAGTTGCGCTAAAAACGTGGCTCTACGACAAGCTTTTCGCCCCGTTCGCCAGCCCGGAAACCGCGCCCCTCCTCGGCTTCCTCGCCAGCCCGAAGAATGCCTCGCTGATGTGGGCGCTGATGTACGTCATCGCGCTCTACCTGGTTGCGGCCGTAATGTATCGCCGCAAGTGGTTCCTTAAGTTCTGATCAGAATCGCGCCACGTTCCAGCCCTTGCGGTAACGACGTTGCAGGTAACGATTGGCCTCGGGTTGATTAGTGACTTTCAGGCGGGCGCTGTCCCACTCCAGCTTCTCCCCAGGCACCCGAATCGCCACCGTCCCCAACAGGATTGCCTCGGTCATCGGGCCCGTCTGCGCGAAATGCGACTCGGTCTTTTCGCCACCGAGACAGGCATCCACAAAATGATGGTAGTGATTGCGCGGTGGCACCTTGGGTCGCTCGATCTTGCTGAACTTGTCTTCCGGCAGCAATTGCGGCGGGGAACCGTGCGGGATGAACAGCGCGCCTTCCGTCCCAACCAACATGGACGATTCCGGCGGGTAGTCCTTCAAGTCCTCCGAATAGAGCTTGCGGATGCGCTCGGGCGGATAGAACTCCCCGTCGAACCATTCCATCACCAACTCGCGGCCTTCGGTCTTCTCATTCCCGGGGAAAGTCCAGACGATGTGGTTCCCTTGAGGCCAGGTATCCGCGCGGCGTGCAGGGGAGTCTTTCCACGACTGCTGCACTTCCGCCCAAACTGTCAGCGGTGGCGTCAGCCCGAGTCCTTTCCAAACAGGATCGAAAATGTGGCAGCCGATGTCTCCTGACCAGCCAGTGCCGAAATCCTGCCACGCGCGCCACTTGGCCGGATGGTAGATGTCCGGCGCGTAAGGACGCGTTGGGGCGCTGCCGATCCAAAGATCCCAGTTCAGGGACTGGGGCGGGGGTTGGCTAACTGCCGGGCGCGGGCCTAACAAGCGGTAGGCTTCAATTGCTCCGGGGCGGTTCGAACACAGGTAAGCGTGCGTGATCTTGCCGATTCGGCCTTCCTTCAGCCATTGGACACCGGTGCGGTCATGCAAACCTGAGGCCACCTGCGTCCCCAGCTGGGTAATAACGCCCTTCTTAATAGCGGCTAGAGTCAACGCGCGCACTTCCGCGACATCGTGACACAGCGGCTTTTGGCAGTAGACATGTTTCCGCATTTGAATGGCGCTGTAGGCGGCGGGAAAATGCGTGTGATCGGGCACGGCCACATTCACTGAGTCAATCCGGTCGCCTTCCTTCTCCAGCAGCTCCCGCCAATCCGCGTACACGCGCGCACCGGGCACGGCTTTGGCGGCCTTGTCAAGGCTCCCGGCATCCACGTCGCACAGCGCGACGATCTGCGTGCGTTGATGCTGCAGGAAGTTTTGCAGGTCAACCCATCCCATGCCGCCCACGCCAATGCAGGCGTGGTTCAGCTTCGCGTTGGGCGCAATGAACTTCCCTCCGGCCGGCGTGCTGCGGCACGACATCAAGAACGGCCCGGCGACGCCGGCCGTGGCTGCCGCACGCAGGAACTGGCGTCGAGACCACCTCTGCGGCGTGCCGTACCGCGAGAGCGCCTGAGCGGGGGAGGAAGAAAGCGTATCATTCATGCCGGCAGGTTGGAGCAGGCGCGGACCAAGAGCAAGTCTTTCGAATGCACCGACGAATCGGAGTTGAAGCGGGAGCGGCTTTCGCTCAGGCTGGAGTCATGAATCAATGGCACATGCTGGCGCTCGGGCTCGCGGTCGCGGTGTGGGCCGGCTGCAAACAAGCCGCTCTTCCTGCAGGCCCGAGCCTGCCGACTGCTGCGCAACCGAAATTGAAAACGATGAAACTGTGGCTCGGCGCCGAGGAGATGGTGGCCGAATTGGCGTTGACTCCCCAACAACAGCTAACCGGCATGATGTTTCGCACGAATCTGCCAGAGAACGCCGGGATGCTGTTTGTCTTCCCCGCGCCTCACCGCGCGTCATTCTGGATGAAGAACTGCCCGTTGCCGCTGTCGGCGGCTTACATTGATCCGGAGGGTGTCATCCTGGAAATAAACGACCTGCAGCCTCATAACACGAACTCTGTCGTGGCCACTTCGCAGCGGGTCCAGTTTGTGTTGGAAACCAGCCAGGGTTGGTTTGGAAGGCACCAAGTCGCTCCCGGGACGGTGGTCCGCACCGAGCATGGCACGCTGTTGCAGACCTTCTTCAGCAATCGCTGAGCCCACACCGTGGCGCCGCAGTCACGGTTCTCGCTCAAACGCCGTATGAGCAGCTTCGTTCCTGACTCGGGACAGGCTATCTTGGGCAAGTTCGAGAATTCCGGACAGCGAGCTGATGTCTCCGCATTCGACTAGTTCCTCCAGCCAGTCGGTGAAGAGGGCTTCCGGGTGAGTGCGCGGATCGGGCAAGTGCCGCCAGCGCCGCTCCGACCAATCATAGTAAATGCGAGTCGCGTCGTAGGCATAAGGCTTGGGAAGCCGGTCCAGCAGAATGGCGAGCATGCCCCGATCGCAACCGCCGGTCACCAGTGATCCGATGAACCGTAACTCCGCTTCTTGCGCTTCGTCGAGCTGCAGAGTGTTCGTGGGGGCGAAACTCAGCCAGCCGTCCTCGTGGAGCTTAACCGCCGCCCACCAATTGAGCCCCATTTGCCCACAGACCGCGCGCGCGTTGGCAGGAAAGAGCAATTGCTGTGCGGCGGTCACTCGGGCCGCCTCCGGGTTGTCATCGAAAGCAGTGTTCACGTCTGATACCCACAATCCCAGGGCAGCATCAGCAAAACTCCCAATCTTGCAGCCCCAGCCGTCTGGCCGGTGCTGATAGTAGTGCCGCGCCAAAGAATAGGAAGCACGAATTTGTCCCCAATGGAAGCCTAACCACGAGGAAGGCGCAGTTGGCCGAGTTTAACGCCTTCGCGGCGGGCGAGCGTTGCCTCGACCTTAGGAACGAACATCTGCGTCTCCGCAGGCAACCGCGTGGCGATGGCGTCGAACGTCCTCGCCTTCCGTTGCTGCAGGAGCTTATGCACCGTGCCCTCGCCGGCGTTGTAGGCCGCCAGCACCAACCGCCAGTCCTTGAACTGGGAATGGAGATTCGCCAGGTACTTGGAAGCGGCACGTGCGCTGGCATCCGGCCGCAGGCGATGGTCCAGTGGCCAGGTTTTGAGCCCAAAACGGCGGGCGGTGGCGGGCATGAGCTGAAAGAGCCCCACCGCGCCTGCCGGGCTGCGCGCCCGCGGATCAAACGAAGATTCCACCTCCGCAATCCAGACAAGTTCGGGTGGGACCTTCTGCGCTGTGAAAATGGGCTTCAGACGGGGCACATAGTTTGTCGCCGCTTTGGGCCAAGGCCGACCCGCAAGCCGCCTCACCCATATCTCTCGCTCAGTATCAGGTGCAGGGTTGGGGACGACCAGAGGCGGCCGACCCGGCTGTGGTTCAGGAGGTGGGAAAGTGCGTCGGACCTCTTCGGCTACTTCCAGGTAATCCAGTCTCGTTTTGAGCCAGGCGGCGTAAGGTTGCGTTTCTTCCTTGCCTTCCAGCAGCGGCAGGATGGTCCGGGCTGGAGTGATAAGAGAGGCAAGATCCACGACATACTCCCCAGTGAACCGCTGCTGGATCTCGCCGAAAAACTGCTCCACCTTGTTCCGATCCACTTCGTTCAGCAGGCGAAGGACGTCCTCGTCGAGATTCTCCTGTGCCCACTGCTCAGCGGAATGGGTGAAGTCGTCGAGACTCCAGGTGTCCTCCTGGCCGAGGGACAGGAACGAACACAGTAAAAGAACAACTGCAATGCCGTTTCGCTTCACGGAGGTCAGGATAACACACCGGATGCCACGACGCCGCAACCTCGTATTTCGTTTACAGCCGCAGTCCCTAGGTTTACCGTTAGCCTACCAACTATGGCCAACGCCATCGAATTCGTCCTTAATGGCCGCATCATCCGCCTTGAAGGCGTTTCCCCCAACACCACGCTCCTGGAGTATCTTCGTGGCGCGGGTCTGACTGGCACCAAAGAAGGCTGTGCCGAAGGCGATTGTGGGGCTTGCTCCGTGGTCATAATTGATCGCGATTCCTGGGGCCAACCCTGTTACCGCGCTATCAACAGTTGCCTGGTGCCCTTGTGCCTCATTGCCGGCCGTGAAATCGTCAGCGTGGAAGGACTCTCCGCGCGCAATCAGCTCCATCCAGTTCAGGAGAAGATGGTCGCGGCTCACGGCTCACAGTGCGGTTACTGCACACCGGGCTTCGTAATGTCCCTGTTCGAAGGATATTATCGAGGGGATATACGGCAGCCGGACCAACTCGACGACCAGTTGTGCGGCAATCTTTGCCGCTGCACAGGCTATCGGCCGATTCGCAATGCGGCCCTCCAGGCTTTTCCCGAGCGGCACTTGCGGAACGGTCATGATTCGTTTGCCGAGCGGCTCAAGAAGGGCGCGGCGGGCTTAGGCGGGGTCGAATACCATTTTGCCGGGGAGAGATTCTCTCGGCCCACGTCGCTCAGAGCCTTGCTGGAATTGGTTGGAAGTGTGCCCAATGCCAGGCTCATCGCCGGCGCGACGGAGTTGGGTCTGGACATCACTAAGCGTTTCAAGAAGTTCTCCGCATTGATCTCCGTAGAAGCGGTGCCGGAGCTCAAGGAAATTCAACGCACAGACTCCGAATGGCGCATCGGTGGGGCAGTTAGCCTCACGGAAATTGAGCAACGCATGGCGGAGGAGTTCCCCGCGTTGGGTGACATGATGCGGGTGTTTGGCTCGCGCCAGATTCGCAACCGCGCCACCATGGGCGGCAACCTGGTCACCGCCTCGCCCATTGGCGACAGCGCCCCGCTGCTCCTTGCGCTTGACGCCAAGGTGGTGCTGACCTCGCTCTCCCATCACGAAGGTGAGTCCCCTGCCCTGCTCTCGGAGCGCACCCTCCCGATTGACGAGTTCTTCCTCGCCTACCGCAAGACCGCGCTGGAGCCTGGCGAAGTGCTCAGGACTATTATCGTTCCCCGGGGCGCTTCTCGACCCGAACTCACACGCAAGTGTGCCTGGTACAAAGTGTCCAAACGGCGTGAAATGGACATCAGCACCGTCGCGGCATGCTTTACCCTGGACGTGGACTCGGAAGGCGTCATTCGTCATGCGCGGCTCGCCTATGGCGGTGTGGCTGCGATGCCCGCGCGCGCGCGCAAGACGGAGGCTGCCCTGCTTGACCAACCGTGGTGCGAGGACACGGTTCGGAAGCTCCTGCCGGTCCTTCAAGCCGAATTCACGCCAATTTCCGATCTGCGCGGCAGCGCCGATTACCGCCGCGCGCTAATCACAAGCCTGTTTGAGAAGTTTTGCTGCGACGGCAGGAGCGGGACGGCGGAGCTTGCTTCATTGGCGCTTGGACGCAGCCGCCCGGCCCGCGAGGCGCCACCTCACGAGAGCGCGCATAAACACGTCACCGGGGAGGCGATTTACACCGATGACCAGACTGCGGGGATGCTTGAGGTCTGGCCGGTCTGCTCGCCCCATGCGCACGCCAGGGTTCTGGCGCGCGACGCGAATGCGGCTCGCACTATGCCTGGGATCCGGGCTGTGCTGACGGCGGAAGATGTCCCCGGCGAGAACAATGTCGGCGGGGTGAAGCACGACGAAGTCCTGCTGGCGGACAAGGTGGCGTTATTCCACGGGCAGATTGTGGCACTTGTGGTTGGCGAGACGCAGGAGGCGTGTCGCGCGGCCGCGGAAAAGGTAGTGGTGAAGTATCACCCGCTACCGCCAATCCTCACGCTGGAGCAAGCGTTGGCGGCGCGTAGTTTTCACAATGCCCCGAATTACATCCGGCGCGGCAAAGTCGGCGCGGCGTTGGCCGACGCGCCAAGGACCCTGACAGGGGTGTTTAAACTGCAAGGGCAGGAGCATTTTTACCTGGAAACGCAGGCGGCGTGGGCCAAGCCTGGCGAGGACGGATCTGTCTCCGTCGTTTCCTCCACGCAACATCCTTCCGAGATCCAGGCTCTGCTCTCCCACCTGCTGAGCGTCCCCGCAAACAAAGTCGTCGTCCAAAGCCTGCGGATGGGCGGCGGCTTCGGCGGCAAGGAAACCCAGGGAGCGACGCCTGCGGCCCTCGCCGCGCTGGCGGCGCGCCACACCGGCCAACCCGTGCGCGTGCGCTGGAACCGCGATCAGGACATGACGCTCACCGGGCACCGGCATCCTTTTTTGGCGAAGTTCAAGGTGGGGTTCGACACCGAAGGCAGGCTGCTGGCTGCGCAAGTTCATCTCTACTCGAACGGCGGCTGGGCAATGGATTTGTCGCAGGCCGTGACCGACCGCGCGTTGTTCCATCTTGATAATGCTTACTACATTCCGGCGGTTGAGTTCCGCGGGCAGGTCGCCAAAACCAACCTCTCCTCGAACACTGCGTTTCGCGGGTTCGGCGGTCCGCAAGGGATGGTGGTCATGGAGGAAATACTCGACCGGATTGCCCGGCAGCTTGGGCTGCCGCCGGAAGTCGTGCGCGAACGGAATCTCTACCACGGAAAAGGCCGGACGAACACGACGCCCTACGGGCAGGAGATCGGGGACAACCGCATCCAGACCATCTGGCGCCGGTTGAAGCGCTCGAGCGACTTCACCCGCCGCCGCAGGGCCATCACCATTTGGAACGCCACGCATCCTAACTGTAAACGCGGCCTCGCTATAACGCCGGTCAAGTTCGGCATCAGTTTCACGGTCACCCATCTGAACCAGGCGGGCGCATTCGTGTTGATCTATCAAGACGGCACGGCGCAGGTGAATCATGCCGGCACCGAGATGGGCCAGGGGCTCCACACCAATATCACTGCGATCGCCGCGCGAGAGCTCGGCATCGAGCCCGAACATGTGCGCGTCATGCCTACCAGCACGGACAAGGTGCCCAACACCTCAGCCACCGCTGCTTCCTGCGGCACCGACCTGAACGGTGCGGCGGTGAAGAATGCGTGCACAATTCTGCGCTCGAGACTGGCTCCGGTTGCGGCACGCTTGCTCCAACAGAAGTCAGGGCGGGTGTCGGCACCAGGCAAACTGGTGTTCGCCAACGGCTTGGTTTGCGACCGCGGACGACCTCGGACTACCGTGAAATACGCCGAGGTAGTGCGCAGAGCTTACCAGGCGCGCATTAGCCTGTCGGCGACCGGCTATTATGCCACACCGGGGATTCATTGGGATCGCGTGGCCGGTCGGGGAAAGCCGTTCCACTATTTCGCCTGCGGCGCAGCGGTGAGCGAAGTTGAGGTGGACGGATTCACCGGTATGATGCGCGTCCTGCGCGCGGACATTCTGCACGACGTCGGGGACTCCGTGAACGAAGGTGTCAACCGCGGTCAGGTCGAAGGCGGCTTCGTGCAAGGCATGGGCTGGCTGACCACCGAGGAACTGCTATGGGACAACGAGGGGCGGTTGCTTACGCATTCACCCGACACCTACAAGCTTCCCTCGATCGGCGATATGCCCCAGGTGTTCAACGTCACGCTCCTGAGGAACGCCGCGCAGAAGGGCGTTGTCTATGGCAGCAAAGCCGTGGGCGAACCACCGTTGATGCTGGCGATCTCGGTGCGCGAAGCGATCCGCGATGCTGTCGCCGCTTACGGTTCGCCAGGGAGCCACGTGCCACTGGCGTTACCCGCGACATGCGAGGCGATCTTCATGGCTATTCAACAAGTTCGCTCCACGCCGCTGGCGACCCCTGCTTCCCATAGACCAGTTCCGCTCGCTTATCAATGAACTGGGCCATAATGCTCACAGCGATCTCCTGAACGCTCTGCGAGCGGATCTTGATCCCCACCGGGCAGGCCACGCGTGCCAGTTCCCCTGGGGTGGCGAGCTTCTCGTCGGCGAAATGCTCGAAGATAGTGCGGGCCTTGCGCGCGCTGCCGATCATCCCCAGGAACAGGAACGGCCGATGGATCCATTCCTTCAGCACGAGCGCGTCGTGCCGATGCCCACGCGTGACAATCAACCCGAAGCTCGGCGCCGCTGGCAAGGGGAGCATCAGCAACTTCTCCCACAACTCGGCCTGCAGAGTGACTTCGGATGGGAAGAACTGGTGATTGGCCAGCGCAGGCCGGTCATCGAAGACCGTTACGCTAAAGTCCAACTGCAAGGCCAGCGGCGCGACTGCTTGTGCAATGTGCCCCGCCCCGGCAATCCACAGCGCGCACGGCGTCGTGACCGTCTCAGAGTAGAGCCAATCACCACCACGCACCGCACCAGCGCCCTGGAGGGCACCAGGGACGTGCTTGATGCTGTAGTCCCCCGTGACGCCCCATACCGCAGCCCGCCGTCTCTCCGCCAGATCCCTCCAAAACTGCTCTCCAGCCTTCTGTGCGTTAGGTAGGATTAGCCCGCACACTTTCCCTCCGCACATCAGACCGTCGTCCCAGCCGAAATCGTGATCGAGCAGCAGGTCAAATGTCGCCGCCTGCCCGGTGCGCAACGACTGCGTCGCACGATGTTGAATCTCCGCTTCCAGGCAACCACCGCCCAGCGTGCCCTTGATCCGCCCGTCACCGTAGAACAGCGCTTTGGCGCCGACCTTCTGCGGGCTGGACCCCTTCACGCCAGTGATGATGCCCAGCGCAACCGGTTCTCCGCTGCGCGCGGCCTCCGCCAAGGCCTGGAAGACGATGTTTCGCATGAACCACAGCACGATAGCGCCCCCACGCCCGGGAGTCGAGAACCGGGCCCGGTAAGATCGCCAAGGCAGACCCACGCGCTGAACCGCCGCAGACCAGACTCGTATGGTGGGCAAGGCGACCTTCCCAAGCCAGTGCTACTACTCTTCCACTACCCACACCGCCTGGATGCCTGAGTCACAGGGATTACGAGGCTAAAACTGCCACCAGCCAAATCCGGGTAGGCCATCCCTATCCCCAACCCGCACACTGTCCATATTTTGGACAGTAATGCTGGCAGCTAGCCCTCTCCAGTCCCCGCTGAACCCGGAACCTTTGGCTTGGAGTTACGGTGACGGCACGGTGGTGCCCCGGTGTGTATCCCATGGGGAGCGCTCCCCATGGGATACACACCGTGGCCAGACCGCACTAACAAGCCATAGACCAGCCAAACGCGAGGCAACGACGGCGTAGGACCACCGTCACGTCGTCGTCGCCTGTGCGGCGGGGGTGCAGGAGGCTAAGAGGGGAGTGCGAGACGACGAATCGCTATCGGGATTCCCCGGAAATCCGCAAGAACCCAGATTAACGGTTCCAGCGTGGCCTCCATTCGCGGGCCAGCTCAAGCGTAAGAATCTCCTCGAAACGGCCAGATTCCAGTCCTAACGTCTGTCCCGTCATTAGGATGCCGACGACTATGCTTGAGAGATTCTTTCGCCTTTCGGAGAACCAGACCAGCACTCGCGTCGAATTACTGGCTGGATTGACGACGTTTCTGACGATGGCCTACATCATATTCGTTCAGCCGTCCGTCCTGTCCGGAGCGATGTTCGGCAAACCCACCGGCATGGACTTCGGGGCAGTGACTGCGGCGACTTGTGTGTCCGCGGCGCTCGCCACGGTCCTCATGGCACTCTACGCGCGCTATCCCATCGGCCAGGCACCGGGCATGGGGGAGAATTTCTTCTTCGTCTTCTCAGCCGTACCAGCGGCCGCAGCTGCTGGCTTTGACAATGCGTGGCAGGTGGCCTTGGGCGTGGTGTTCATCTCCGGCGTGCTGTTCCTGATTCTGTCGCTGGCAGGATTGCGGGAACTTGTATTCAACGCCGTCAGCCCCAGCCTCAAGAACGGGATTGCGGCGGGCATCGGGCTCTTCATCGCCTTCATTGGGCTGCAAAATGCGGGGTTGATTCTCAAGGATCCCGGCACAGCGGTGAAGATGAACGCGCACTTCGCCTCGCCCGATCTGATCGTCTTCTTCGCTGGCCTGCTGCTGACGGCTGTGCTGCATGTCCGCAGGGTGCCGGGCTCAATCCTGTGGGGCATCGTCGGAGCAACGGCGCTGGCAGCTGTGTTCAAATTGGGCTTGCCTCACCTGCCCCGCTCGATTGCGACCGCCCCGGATGTGACCGGGTCGGTGTTGATGCAGCGCTTTGAATTCGCGAAGGGCATCGTGGCTGCGCCTCCCTCGCTGGCGCCGACGTTTCTCAAGATGGACCTAGCGGGTGCGCTCACGCCGAAGATGCTGCCGTTCATCTTTGTGTTTCTATTCATGCTGGTTTTTGACGCCATCGGCACGCTGATCGGCGTGTGCGAGCAGGCTGGCTTCATTAAGGACAACAAACTGCCGCGCGCCAAGCAGGCGATGCTCTCCGACGCCGTCGGCACAGTGGCCGGGGCGGCGCTGGGCACAAGCACCGTAACGAGTTTCATTGAGAGCGCGGCGGGCGTTGAGCAGGGCGGGCGGACAGGATTGACCGGACTGGTGGTCGGCGCACTGTTCCTGCTATCGCTGTTCTTCAGCCCGGTAATTGCGATGGTGGGCAGCTACCCGCCCATAACCGCGCCGGCGCTGGTGATTGTCGGCGCCATGATGATTCAGAACGTGGCAAAGGTGGACTGGAAGGATTACAGCGAGTCTGTGCCCGCCTTCCTGACGATGATCGGCATTCCTCTGTCCTACTCGATTGCGGATGGCCTGGCGCTGGGCTTCATCAGCTACCCGATTATCAAGTTGTTCAGTGGCAAGGGCCGCGAAATCGGCTGGCTAACGTACGCGCTGGCGGCCGCCCTCGTGGCCTATTTCCTATTCGTCCGTAGCCGGATTTAGCAGCTCACGTGAGATTAGTCATATCGTGAGCGGCAAGGAAATTCGGCGTCTCTTGGGGTCGGCTGACCCTCTTTTTCTCTCGCGAGGCTGGGAAACTCGGTCCATTCTCGGCTATGCGCGAACTCCAGCGAAAGCTCTGCATCGCCCGCGGGGAGCGACCCGCCGAGCGGCTCTTCAAGAACGCCAGCCTCATCAACGTCCTCAGCGGCGAAATCTACCGCGCCAATGTGGCGGTGGACGACGGCCGCGTTGTCGGCGTGGGCGACTACAAAGCCCGGCACGTTACTGACCTCAAGGGCGCCTACCTGGCCCCAAGCCTCATCGACGGCCACTTCCACGTCGAGAGCTCCATGCTGACCACGCGGGAGTTTGCCCGCGCCGTCGTTCCCCATGGCACCGGCGCGGTGGTCATTGACCCCCACGAATACGCCAACGTGCTCGGCCTGGACGGCATCCGCTACGTTCTGGAATCCAGCCGCAACCTGCCGCTGGACTTTTTCATCATGCTGCCTTCGTGTGTGCCGGCCACGCACCTGGAGACCGCCGGCGCGCGGCTCACCGCCGGGGACCTCGCCCTGATGATCGGCGACGACCGCATTGCCGGCGTCGCCGAGCTGATGAACTACCCAGGCGTTTACCTCGGTGCCGAGTCTGAGTTGGCCAAGGTCGAGGCCGGCAAAGGCAAGAATATTGACGGCCATGCCCCCGGCCTGCGCGGCCGCAACCTTAATGCCTACATCCTCGCCGGCGTCCAGTCCGATCACGAATCCACCGAGCTGGCCGAGGCCAAAGAGAAGCTCCGCCTGGGCATGCACGTGCTCCTGCGCGAAGGCAGCACCGAGCGCAACCTCGGCACCCTGGTGCCGCTGGTCAATCCGCACAACGCCATGAACTGCTCGTTCGCCACCGACGACAAGCTCGCCGGCGACCTCGTCTCCGAAGGCCACATTGACCACAGCCTCCGCAAAGCCATTAAGCTCGGCCTCCCGCCTATGGTTGCACTCCAGGTCGCCACCATCAGCACGGCCCGCCACTACCGCCTCCGTAACTTCGGCGCCATCGCCCCCCGCTACTGGGCGGACTTTGTCGTCTTCGACAACCTCAAGCACCTCAAGGTCCGCCAGACCTACAAGAAGGGCATCCTCGTCGCCGAGGACGGACAATACCTGGCCCCCCCGCGGCCCCTTGTCCCCCGCCCGCGCAGCACCATGAACCTGCGCTACCGGGCCCCCGAAGACTTTCGCGTCCGCCTCAAGCACCCCGCGAAGATTCGCGTGATCGAGATTATCCCCCACCAGATTGTCACCCGCCACACCCTCGAGCGCCCCCGCACTGTGGACGGCCAGATCGTCCCCGACGTCCAGCGTGACCTCCTGAAGCTGGTCGTCGTCGAGCGGCATCACGCCACCGGTAAGGTCGGCGTCGGCTTCGTGCGCGGCTTCAAGCTCAAGACCGGCGCCCTGGCCTCGACCGTCGCCCACGACGCCCACAACGTCGTCGTCGTCGGCACCAACGACGCCGACATCGCCTTTGCCATCGAACAGTTGGTGCGGATGCAGGGCGGTCAGGTGGCCGTCAGCGACGGCAAGGTGCGCGCCGAACTGGCTCTACCGATTGCCGGGTTGGTCTCCGACCGCCCGCTCAAGGAGGTTATTGCCCGCATCGCCGGTTTGAACGCCGCCGCCCGGGGCATGGGTTGTCGTCTCGAAGCTCCCTTCATGACCCTCTCCTTCCTGAGCCTCTCTCCCATCCCCGAACTCAAGCTCACCGATCAGGGCCTTATTGATACCGTCACCATGCGCCCTACCAGCCTTTTGGCTTAAACGGGTCCGCCGCCCCACCCGTTAACGGTTCTGGCTCAGAAAATACAGCAGGCAGGCCACCACCGCCGAAACCACCGCCGCCGCCGCAATCGCCCAGCGCAGAAAACGCATCTCCTTCTGCCGGCGGGCCCTGCCGCCCATGCCAGGCAACAGATAGAACCGTTCTCGCTCCTTATCTCGTTCAAACCAAAGCATGGGGGAAAACTTCATCGCCAATCATGCCCGTGCCAAAGCCGCAGGAGAGAGATTCCCCGACTCGATTCCGATAGCTTGATGCGATAGCACGGGTCCCATCATGCCAACTATGCCGGGCGGTGACCAGACCTTTCTGCTCCTTGGCGCAGCAGAGCTGCTGAATCCCGGCAATGTTGGTCATTGACATCCCCGGGCGGGCCACACAGGATGGCGTCGGCAAATGGTTCAACCGCTAACATAAGGATGCGACATGAAGACGACTTGCCTCACCAAGTGGCTTTGCTTCAAGCCAACTGATTCGTTGAAGGGCTTCGGTTTGATTCTGCTCAGTGCGGTCATTGCGGGATGCTCGCAAGCGAAGCCTGAGAAGATCGTTATATTAGGCTCCAATACGATTGGCGAGGAGCTGGCTCCCCTGCTTGTGGCCGAGTATAGGAAGGAACATCCTGCCATCGCGGTTGAGATGGAGTTTAAAGGAACCAGTTACGGGATGGGGGCACTAATGGTGAGTCGCTGCGACATCGCGGCCGCCTCGCGGGAGGCAACCACGAACGAGATTACACTGGCCAAGGCCCGAGGAATTGAATTCGACGATCATATTATCGGCGCTTACGACGTCACAGTCATTGTGAATGCGGGAAGTCCACTGACCGACCTCACTAAGGAACAAGTGCGCAATCTCTTCACTGGCGCCACTGCAAACTGGAAGGATGTCGGGGGGCCCGATGCGCCGGTGAATCTGTATATCCGCCACCCCATTTCTGGCACCCACCTCGGCTTCCGCGAATTGGCGATGGAGAACAAGCCCTATGCCATTAATGTGAAGACCTTCACCAATTACACCGAAATCGTCCAGTCGGTTGCCCAGGACCCGCATGGGATCGGCTACTCTACCATCCCCTTGGCCAGCAAGCCAGGTGTCAAGGCCATCTCCATTGGGGGAGTGGCCCCCACTGTCGAAGCCGTAAACAAGGGCCTTTATCCTTACGCGCGGGTGCTGCGCCTTTACACCGATAAACTCAATTCAACACCCGCGGCTCGTGCGTTCATTGACTTTGTGGAGTCAGAGCGCGGGCAGGCTCTCGTGAATCAATTGGGCTTTGCGCCCCGCCCCTGACTCGCCTCCAGACTGGGAACCCGCGCGGCGGGGCGTCCTTACAGACCGCTATCTTGGCTTGACTTCGTGTCCCTTTGGCTTCAGCATATTCTATATGCGAGAGTCGGAGCGGCGTTGATGGAAGCGAATGCCTTCGGCTAGTGCCCAGGCGCAAGGCTGTTCCCTCCTAGAATTAGAAATAACGGAAATAGACAATGAAGATCTTAGTCTGGTGTTTAAGTCCGGTGGCTGCATTCGCGGCGTTGACCTTGTTCGGCTCGACCACGCTCCTACCGGGAGCGGAGGAGAAGAGCGGCGGGCCAGTTGATCGCCTCGAACGGCTGGAACGGCGCGTCAATGAGATGGCCCAACAGCAACAACAACTATTGCGCCGGCTTGGCGCGCAGCAGGAACGCCAAGCACCAAGGGACTCGATTGGACGTGACAACTTGCGGCCCATGAAACCGGTGCGCGATCGCTCCGGCATCGGTCAACCGAGGCAAGGCGATCGGCCTTCGGCGTCGGTAGCCGCGCCCGCACCCGCTTACCCGCCTCTGGCAGCCGGGAAGGCCTGCAAAGACATCGCCGGCCTCGTGAAACTATGTCTGCTGGTGGGCTTTATTTTCAACATCCTGCTGGCCATTTGGATCTTCACTGACATTCGCAAACGGGGCGAAGGCTCGGGCATCTTCATTGGCCTGGCGCTGTTGGCAGGCATCCCCGCCGCAATCATTTACTCGCTCGTTCGCATCAGCGATAAGAAGCCTTGACGGAGCTGACGTTCCTGGTCCGTAATGCGTAAACTGGCACTCGTGATGGCCGGGTGGCTGACGGGCTTCGCCGGCCGTGGAACTGCGGCACCCGCGATTGATGCCGCGGGGAGTGACCCTTATGCACCCGCACGTCAGCGCATGGTGGCCGAACAGCTCGTCGGCCCGGGCCGGAACATCACCAACACCTGGGTCTTAACCGTGATGGGACGAATCCCGCGCCATGAATTTGTCCCTGAACGGCGCCGTTCCGAAGCATACCGCGATCATCCCCTGCCCATCGGTCACGGGCAGACCATTTCGCAGCCCTTCATCGTTGCCTTCATGAGCGAGAGGCTCGAACCCAAGCCTGCCGACCGCGTTCTGGAAATTGGCACCGGCTCCGGCTATCAGGCCGCCGTCCTCGCCGAACTGGTGGCCCAGGTCTACACGATTGAAATCGTTGAGGACCTCGCACGGCGTGCCGCCACGGACCTAAAGCGTCTCGGATACACCAATGTGCACGTGCGCGCCGGCGACGGTTACCAGGGGTGGCCTGAAGCCGCCCCATTCGACGCAATCATTGTCACTTGCGCGCCGGAGCAAGTGCCAAAACGCCTGATCGAACAGCTCAAGGACGGCGGCCGGATGATCATCCCGGTTGGGCGCGCCTGGAACCAAGAGCTGGTCCTGCTGCGCAAGCAGGATGGCAAACTCGAACAGCAGGCCGTCCTGCCGGTGCGCTTCGTTCCCATGACGGGCGCGGCCGAAGAAAGATCAAAAGTCAAAAGCCCGAGTCCCAGGCAAACGCAAGAGCCGAAGCCCCAGGAAAGCCTGCGTCCGTGACTGCTGAACTCTTGACGCATTGACCCAGCCGGGGTTCTGGCTTTTGAGGTGCCGAATTTGGGACTTCGGCCCTCGGGTCTCGGGGTAGCTTCGTTGCGCGCACTCCCACAGGGAGCGAAGCCTTGTGTCTTGAGCCTACGCCCGGAGTCTCCTACGATCTCAACACATGCATACCACTGCGCCCAAGTCAGACACCCGATTCACCCGCCGCCAGTTTCTTCGTGGCACCACGCTCAGCACCGCCGCCTTTATGGCGGTGCCCGGCGCGGTGCTGGGATTGCGCGGGGCGACCTCTGCGAACCGGAAACTGAACATTGCCGGCATCGGCATCGGCGGACAAGGTGCTCACGACCTCAGCCAAATGGAGAGCGAGAACATCGTCGCCCTCTGCGACGTGGACATGGAACGCGCCGGCCACACCTTCAGGAAGTACCCCAAAGCGCAGCAGTTCACCGATTACCGCCAGATGCTTGACCAGTTGAAGGAGATTGACGGAGTCGTCATTGCCACGCCCGACCATCATCACGCCCCCGCCGCGATGGAGGCTATCAAGCGCGGCAAGCATGTCTATTGCGAGAAGCCGTTGACGCATTCGGTGTGGGAGGCACGGCGACTGGCACAAGCGGCGCGGGAGGCAAAGGTCGCGACCCAGATGGGCAATCAGGGCCAGGCTTCCGAGCAGACGCGCCGCCTCTGCGAGTACATCTGGTCCGGCGCCATCGGCAGAGTACACGAAGCCCACATCTGGACCGACCGCCCCTCCCGGGGATTATTCGACGAGTACTGGCCGCAAGGCTGCGCCCGACCCGAGGACAGGCCGCCGGTGCCTGCAACGCTGAACTGGGACCTCTGGCTGGGCCCGGCGCCTTTCCGTCCATATCACCCGGCTTACCTTCCCTTTAAGTGGCGCGGCTGGTGGGACTTCGGCACGGGCGCCCTTGGTGACATCGGCTGCCACGCGATGGACCCGGTGTTTCGCGCGCTCAAACTGGGCGCTCCTCTCAGCGTCCAGGCTGCCTCGACACGCGTAAATCAGGAGACCTTTCCTCTGGGCTCGATCGTGACCTACCGGTTCCCGGCGCGCGGGGCTACGTCCCAAGCCATCAATGGCCATGTGACAGGATTGACTGGCGCGCCAAGCGGGGCAGTCGCCATGCCACCATGCACGCTCGTTTGGTACGACGGCGGGCTGCGCCCGTCCCGGCCCGACGCCTTGCCCGAAGGAAGGGCCCTGGGCGACAACGGTCGTCTTCTCATTGGGGAAAAGGGATTTATTTTGGGCAACGAAGTTTACCCCGAGTCGTGTGCCAGGGAGGTCCACGACCTTTCCAAGAGTATTCCACGTTCCAAAGACCACCACCAAGAGTGGATCCAGGCGTGCAAAGGAGGCAAGCCCGCTGGCGCAAACTTCGACTGGGCCGGGCCACTCGCCGAGTCGGTCCTCCTGGGCAACGTCGCTCTACGAGTCCAACTCCGGGAAGACCTGACGCTTTGCAGTCTTCTTTGGGACGGCGCTAACCTCCGGTTCACCAACCTCGAAGACGCGAACCTGTTCCTGCGCCGCGAATATCGCGCCGGTTGGAGCCTTTGAGACAAGCCAGGCGGGGCTGAACTACTTCGGCTCCGCTGTCTTGCCGCTTATCCGCGTGGCCACTTCGTTCAGAAGTTCCTGGTACTGGCCTTTGTGGAGCTTGCCAATCCTGATTTCCTCCTCCAGCGGCTCTCCCCTGTTGCGCAGGAAGAATGCCTCGCACTTGAGCTGGCAGGTGCCGGGCAATGCCTCCCCGACCGATACCCTGACGCGTACCCAAACGCGTTGTCCCATCCAGTTGCCGTAAGCGAGATTGTTCATTGCCGTGCCTTCCTTTTCGAAGCATAGGCTAGCCCAGGTTCTGCGAGTCACCTTATAGCCATGGTCGTGGAACACCTCCGAGGTGACATCGCTCACTCGCTCGGGCGGCTGGCCACGAATCTCGACAGAGGCGAAGTGAGCCGACTTCGCCGTCTTAGTCGAACTGCAGCCAGTGCCCAGGAATGTGCCAAGACCAATGGCCAGCAGGACAGCCAGGCCCCAGGGGCGCAATGGCAGACCAGAACGATCACTCCTCATAGTTGTTTGTGCTTTCTTTATGTTGTTGGTTCTCGAAGCCGCCCGTTCGGACGGCGAGTGCGGGCGCTTGCCAATACGGATTTTGGAGCCGCGCTTCAAAACTCGAGCTGCACCCCCTGCAACCGATGGGCCAGTTGGCGCAGAATCCGTTCCTCGTCCGCCAGGTCCTTCGCGGGGAAGGTAACGCTGAACCGCAAGTAAGCGCCCGCGTCATCCCAAGGCACCGTGGAAATCAACCTTTCGGTGATCAGCCATTGCGAGGCCGCTTCCGCGCTGCCGAATTCAATTCGGCTGCCGGACCTGGTCACAAGCGCCTTGGGCGCCTTGACATACAGGAAGAATGATCCCTTCGGTTTCCGGGCCTGGAACCCCGCGCCCGCCAGCGTCCGCACCAGCCCGTCCATCCGTCGTGAATACTTCGCCGCAATCCGGGCGGTAATATCGGGATGGTCGAAGCCATGCGCCGCGGCATGCTGGATCGGCAGAAATTGCCCCGAGTCCGTATTGTCCTTCACATCCCCGTAGGCCCGCACGAGCAACTCATTGCCGGCCACAAATCCGCACCGCCACCCCGTCATGTTGAGTGATTTGCTGGCCGAGTGCAGTTCCACGCCCACCTCCTTAGCCCCGGGCGTCGCCAGGAAGCTCAACGGCCGGCCCTCGAACACCAACGCTGCATAAGCCGCATCGTGGATGACGACCAGGCTATTCTTGCGCGCAAATGCCACCACTCGAGCAAAGAACTCGGGCGTCGCGCTCGCGCCGGTCGGGTTATTCGGATAGTTCAGCACCAGCACCTTGGCCTGGCTCAACACTTCCGCGGGTACCGAGTTCAAATCCGGGAGGAAGCCGTTGTTCTCCGTAAGAGCCAGGTTATGCACCCGCCCGCCCAGATACTTCGCGTGCGTGCCGAACACCGGATAGCCGGGCACCGTCATGAGCACATAATCTCCCGGATCAATCAGCGCCGTCGGCAGTATGGAAAGCGCCGCCTTGCTGCCAATCGAGTGAATCACCTCGCTTTCCGGGTCAATCTCTTCCACGCCGAACACACGATCCAGGTAGCGGGCCGCCGCCTCTTTCAGGACCGCGTCGCCGTTGTCCGCGTAACCGCGGTTCTCCGGCTTGCGCGCCTCGGCACAGAGCTGATCCACAACTTCGGGGAACGCCTTTTCATCCGGCTCTCCGATACCCAGGTCAATAATCTCCTCGCCGGGATGCGCCGCCAGAGCCGCGCGCCTCGCCCGTTTGATCTTCTCGAATTTGTAGATAGTGCCCGACTTGCCGTATTCCCGGCCGCCGATACGAGCTGCAAACAGGTTCTGAATATAAGACTCGGTCATAACCTCGACGAAATTCCAGCCGATGCTCTTCACCGGAGTAGCCGCACTTCGTCTGGCTACATTAGTCAAAAGCACCCGCCGGGGCAAGAATCCAAGTCAACACGGTTTCTCAATCACCCCCGACGAAACAGACCCGAGATTCGCTGCCGCATCTGCTTGGGCTCAAACGTCCAGAAAGGCAAAACTGGAAGCTCTTGCCCATGTTCACTGTATGAGGCCAGGATTACCGCGGCCCCTTTTATCATTTCCATTGCCCGGGCATTGCCTTAACAATTCCGCCCTGTTAGGTCATGAACCGAGCCGTATTTCTCGACCGCGATGGGACCATCATCGAGGAAAGAAACTACCTCTCCCGCATAGAGGAGGTAGTTATTATCCCCGGTGCGGCAGCGGCGTTGAGATGCTTGTGCCAAGCCGGGTTCAGGCTTTTCATCGTGTCCAACCAGTCTGGCGTGGGGCGAGGCTATTTTACGCTGGCGCAAGTCGAGGAAGTAAACCAGTATCTGCTCAGGGAACTTGGCCGCGAAGGTGCACGCTTTGATAGGGTGTACATCGCGCCCGAGGCGCCCGATGTGCCTAGCCGGGGCCGCAAGCCGTCACCGCAATTCCTACTGGATGCGCGCGATGAGTTCGGCCTGGATTTGGCGCAGAGTTATATGATTGGCGACAAACTGATTGATTTGGAATGCGGCTGGAATGCCGGCGTGAAACTCTGTCTGCTGGTCCGTACCGGTTACGGGGCGGAACAGGAGCGCGCATCCGCCGGCAAACTGGCGGCCGCCACTGTCGTGGACGATTTGGCCGCGGCGGCACAGTTGATACTCAAGCAAACCTGAACCCCCGCCCCGCCGGGCGGGGCATTTCCGAGAGAGACTCCCAAACGAAAGAACAAGAATTATGTGTGGCATAGTTGGATACGTTGGCAAAAGAGAAGCAACCCCGTTACTCATTGAAGGCCTCCGCCGGTTGGAATACCGCGGCTACGATTCGGCCGGCGTCTGCATCCTGGCGGACCGGCGTTTGCAGGTGCGCAAGCAAGTCGGGCGCGTCGAAGGGCTGGCACAGTCGCTCAAGGCAAAGCCAGTCAAAGGGTCCCTGGGCATTAGCCACACCCGCTGGGCCACCCACGGGCTGCCCAGCGACATCAACTCCCACCCGCACCTCGACCAGTCCGGCAAGATCGCCATGGTGCACAACGGCATCATCGAGAACTACGCCAGCCTGCGCCATCGCCTCCAGCGCCACGGGCACCAGTTCCTGTCCCAGACCGACACGGAGGTCCTGGCCCACCTTATTGGTTATCACCTCGAGAAGCTGCCCGCCAGGAACGGCGGCGTCAGCCCAGAGCGTCTCGTCCAGGCCATCTTCGCCGCCACTGGCGAGGTTGACGGCACATATGGCATCGCGCTCATGCATCAGGACCTGCCGGGCTATCTGTTCGGCGCTCGGCGCGGGTCGCCGCTGGTGGTCGGGACGGGCAAGGGCGAGAACTTCCTTGCCAGCGACGTTTCCCCCATTGTCGCGCACACCCGCAAGGTCATCTATATGCACGACGGCGACGTCGTCACGCTCACTGACAAGGACTTCGCTTTACAAGCCAAGGGCAAGCCGATCAAGCGTGCGGTCAGTTCGGTGGATTGGTCGGCTGAGGAGGCCGAGCGCGGGAAATACCCGCACTACATGTTGAAGGAGATCTTCGAGCAGCCTGGCCGCGTAGCCGAGGTGCTCAAGCGCACGCTTCGTCCCGCGAAAGGCAACGTCGAGTTTGAAGAAATGGCCCTCAAACCCAAGGAGCTGGCCAAGATTGAGCGGCTCATCCTCGTCGCCTGCGGCACGAGCTGGCACGCCGCGCTGGTGGGCGAGTATGTCATCGAGACGCTCGCCCGCATGCCGGTCGAGGTCGAGTACGGAAGCGAAATGCGGTATCGCGGCCGCCCCATCGAGAAGAACACGCTCATGGTATCCATCTCCCAATCCGGGGAGACGGCGGACACGCTGGCGGCCATCCGCGGCGCCAAGGCCCAAGGCGCCCGCACGCTTGGCATCGTCAATGTGGTGGGCTCGACCATTGCGCGCGAATCCGACGCGGACATCTACATGCGGGCAGGCCCCGAGATCGGCGTGGCCTCGACCAAGGCTTTCGAGATGCAGACGCTACAGCTGACCCTGCTGGGCATTGCCCTGGCTCGACAGCGCGGCGAGCTCTCAGCCGCCGAGGGCCGGAAGCTCGTGCGCGAGTTGCAGACCATCCCAGGCAAGATCGAGAAGATTCTGGCCGGCGACGCGCACTTGCGGAAGATTGCCAGGAAGTATCACAAGGCGACCGATTTCCTTTACATGGGCCGCCAATTCAACTTCCCCGTCGCCCTGGAAGGCGCCCTGAAGCTGAAGGAGATTTCCTATATCCACGCCGAAGGCTATCCCTCCGCCGAGATGAAGCACGGGCCTATCGCACTTATCGCGCCCGACTTCCCGAGCGTATTCGTGATTCCGCGCGACGCCATGTATGACAAGAACATGAGCAACGTCGAAGAGATCAAAGCCCGCAAAGGGCCGATCATCGCCGTCGCGACCGAAGGGGACACCGAAATCGCCCACAAAGCCAACGATGTCCTCTACGTCCCGCGGACAATGGATATCCTCCAGCCGCTGCTGACGGTGGTGCCGCTACAACTGTTGGCCTACCACATCGCCGTCCTGCGCGGCTGCGATGTAGACAAGCCCCGCAACCTAGCCAAGAGCGTCACCGTAGAGTAGCCTCGCCCATCCTTATGTATTTCTGTATTCAGGGAGTAAAGTTGGAAACTAGGTAATAAAGTCGGAAACCGTGCAATAGAGATGAAAACTGGAGGGCACGCGGCGGGCCCTCCGCAGGGAATAGAGTTGGAAACCGATGACGCTTATTCTCAGATCGAGAACAGCCCTCACTACTACGAACGCAATACATAGCACTCTTGTTCTGAGGTTCTCTGTATATGTCCCCATGAAGATCCACGCTCATACCATCTCCTAACCCGGCGTAGCCGGAACCAAGAGGTTGGGGCAGATTGGCGGGGATGGAAACGACCAATATCCCCCCGGCTCCCGAGCCGAGTTCACTGATTTCGCGTTACGCTTCACAGATTGCCGGACAGTTGGGCTGTTTTGATCGTGTCATCATCACCGGCAGTTTACAGGACGTGTGTCATCCCGCCGCTTTGGAGCGACAGCTTCACTTTGCCAACATTCGTTGTTTTGATCTGGGCCTCTTCGCCGAACCGCTGCGGGATGCGATGCGGGATCACGCCCTGACGCTGGCCCGTGCCGCCGGGTTGGAAGTGGAGTTCATTCAACGGCGGAACTTTCGCAAGGAAGAGCGCATCGCCGAGATTCTCCACCGGCGGAGGGATCATCCCGGACTGCTGCCTGTCTTCTCAGCGATGGAGCCTTGTCCGGCGTTCCGGCCCTGGCATGACAAGCTGAGCGGGCGCACCGGCGTCAAGATCACCCAGGGCAAATGCTTGCACTTCTATTTCCACTCCGTTCCCATAGCTTGGGAAAAGCAGGGGTGAACCGATTGATTTCCGAG
>DAOTCE010000033.1 GCA_035452965.1 Candidatus Paceibacterota bacterium
TTTCCGAGAGCCGCACCCCGCGTCGTTGTGAACAACTATGGAAACCGTATCAGGCTCAGAACTGCAGACCCGCTGCGCGGGGCGAGTCTCTACTGTGATGGAGCGCCGGCTGCCACCGGCAGCTATGAGAGGCCGTAGGCTTTGGCGGCGCGGGAGCCAAGCTGGCGGGTGGCGAGCTGGCGGAGGTCCACCGCAGGGCCGAGGGTGACGCCGGTAGGGAGCTTCTTGCCGGTGGCGAGGCTCTGCTCGGCTCCTTCCAGGACGAGGGTGGTGTAGAAGCCCAGGGCAATGGGGCTGGACGCGGCTTCGCGTTCGGCAGCGGAAAGGCGGCCGTTGCGATGGGCGAGAATCTGCTGGTAGAGGCGGCCAGGGCTGCTGATGCCGTAGCCGGTTACGGTGCCGTCTTTCTCGAAGTTGCGGAAGAGGGGGTTCACCTCGAAGATGCCGTCGGCGTGGACTTCGTGGAGGCCGGGGGTGTCGAGGCCCAGGTCAATCAGGCCGTCGGAGCACATGAGGCGACCGGATTGGACGGTCATGGCGTGGGCGCTGTCAGGGACGGCCCAACCGGTGATGACGTGGGCCTGGGCGCCGGTGTCGAACAGGATCTCAGTGTCCACGAGGTCGTAGCCGGTGGATGGAACGGGCCGGAGGGAGGGGAGCTTCTGGGAGTAACCGGTGGCGCGGACCTGGACCGGGGTGAGGTTGACGATCTTCATTAGAGCATCAGCCATGTGGACGGTGAGGAAGGAGACGGGAGTATTCTTTTCCGCGTAGTCCGGAGAGGCGAAGTAGGGCGGCGTGTGGTTGGGGTTCACGACGCAGAGCTTGTCGAGCATGTAGAAGACGGCGGCCTGGAGTGTGCCGTAGCGGCCTTTTTGGAAGCGGGCCTCGGCTTCTTTGATGCGGGGGTCCTCGCGCTTGTGGAAGTCGATCCCCAGGAAGCGCCCGGACTTATTCGCCGCCGCGATCATGGCGTGGGCGTCCTTCACGGTGGCGGCGGTGGGCTTGGGGACGACGACGTCGAGGCCGGCGTTGAGGGCGTCCACGGTGGGGGCGCAGTGGAGGTGGTCGGGGGTGTTGACCTGGACGGCATCAACCTTGACCTTGGCCAGCAGTTCGCGGTGGCTGGCAAAGCGGCGGGCGGGGGGGATGCCGGCGAGGTCGCCAAACCAGTTGCAGTATTGCTCGTTGGGGTCGGCGACGGCGCAGACGTCGAAGAGGTGCGAGTAGTGGCTGTGAAAGTAGAGGTGCTGGTAGATCTCGCGGACGACGGAGCCAGCGCCGATGAGGCCGAGTTTGAGTTTGGTTTGCATAAAGGCTAAGCGAGCGTCCCGGTTTGGCGCAGGAGGAACAGAGCGAGGAACTCGACGGCGGCGCGGAGCTCTTCCAGCGCGATCTGCTCCTGATCGGAGTGGGCGAAGGCGAGCTGTCCGGGGCCGAAGGTCAGGACCTGCATTTCCGGGTACTCGGTGGCGAAAAGCCGCGCGTCGCAGGAGACCGTCCAGCCGAGGATGGGTTCGTCCTTCCAGATGCCGCACGCCTTGGCCGCGGCCACGGCGTTGCGGACAGACGGGGAATCCGGGTCGCCGTCGAAGGCCACATTATGCAGCTTCTCATAGGTGACGGTGAGGACGTCTTCGCCGCGTTCGGCGCGGCCGAGGCGGCGGAGGCAGTTTTCGGCCCCACGCCAGGCGGCGCGGCGGAGGCGCTCCATGACCTCGATGATGCCGTGGGTGGGGAGAAAGCCCTGGCCGCCTTCCAGAACAAGAGTGGCGTCTTGCGGCTGGCGGGCCAGCTCGAAGCGCACCGGGCTGCCTGCGCTCGCTTCCAGCTTGGCCTTCGAAGCCACCAGTCCGCGCACCAGGTGGGCCAACTTGGTGATGGCGCCGTCGCGTTCGCGGATGGCGCCCATGTGGCCGGTCGCGCCGTGGACTTTCACCATGAAAGCGTTGCCCTCGCGCCGGAAATCGTAATGGCGCGCCACCATTGGCCGGCCGGTGGCAGGGTCGGTTACTTTGGTCTTGTCCCCGTAGAGGCCGACATAGCCGGCCAGGCCGGCGGCGAGGCAATCGCCGACAAGCAGTTCGGTTTGCGCGCCGGGCGGCCCGCCAAAGCGGATGGCAAAGCTGACCTCGCCGCAGATGCGGCTGGGGTGCTCGCCGAATGGGCCAATGATGCCGTGGCAGGTTTGGACGGGGCGCTGAGGGAAAAGCGGGTGGCGGCTCTCGGCACGAATGGCCGCGCCTTCTTTCTCCATCTCCTCGTTGACGAAGGCAAAGAGCTCGAAGGCTGATACGCCGGGTGGCGCATTCAACTCGGTGCGATACCACACGGCGCCACGGTTGGCCGGGTAGAACTTGAGCCCCGTGCACTCGCAGACGACGATGCTGTCGTAGAGCTTCCGCAGCTCGCGATCCATGGCGAGAGACAGCGAGCCGTTGCCGCCAGTTTCCTCCTCGACGACCAGCATGGCGAGCACGTTGCGGTTCCACTTGAGCCCGGCCTCCGCCATGACCTCGGCGAGCACTTTGAGGGCGGCGACGACGCTGGCCACCGGGCCTTTGTCGTCGCACGCGCCGCGGCCGAAGACCGTTCCACCTTTGACGCGAGGCGGAAAGTAGGGGGCAACCACGTCAATGTGGGCGTTGAGCGCTACAGACTGCCCGTCCGCGCCGCCGCCGGCGCCGGGGACGAAGCAGACGAGATTCGAGCGGTGGGCGTAGGTTTCTTCCGGGGACAGGCCCTGAGGCCGCTGGGATGTCTTGGTGAAGTGCAGCAGGGAGTAATGCGGGTGCGTCTGGATGGCGGGATTGACCGGCCGGCGCTCGAGTCGCGTCCCGGGGAAGGCCAGGCCGCGCAACTCGCGTTCCAGAACTCGGAAGCAACCGTCTTCGGCGGCCTGCATGCGTTGGACTTCGGGATTGGGAGTAGTGTCAAAGCGGCACAGCTCGACGAGCAGGTCCCGCAGGTAGCGTTGGAACGCGGGCGTGCGGGTGCGGGCCAGGATCTTGCGAGCGACAGGCGACAGGGCAGGGCCGGACGGCGGCGTCTTCCGGCCGGATGCTACAGTCTGGCGCTGGCGCTTCCGGCCTTTGGCTTGTTTGGCAGGCATAACTTCTCGAAGTGCCTGCAGGCTAACAGTCGGGAAAGGGGGGTCAAGAAGAACGCTGGATCGAACAGTTGAGCGGGGCCGGACGGCAGGATGCCGCCCTGACCAGCAGGCGAGGACGCCTGCCGATACGGGGTGGAGGCGTTAGGCTGCGCCGTCCTCGTGCCGGCACCGTCAAGGTGTGGCACCGGTTCGAGTCCAGTCGCTCAGCTCCCTTACTGAGCAGGGGGGTTGGCGCGTTTGTTGGCCAACTGCTTGATCTGTTCAGCCACCTCGCCAACCACCTTTTTCTGCGCCTCGGTCAGGCCGGGAGCGCTATCGAGCTTGGCCAGCGCGGCGAAGGCGCGGGGGTAATCGCCGTAGCGAACGCCCATGGTTACTTCGGCCACGTTGTTTTGGAGGTCAGCACTGGCCGTGGCGAAGGTTTCCCCCAGCTTTGGCAAGTCAACCGTCACGCCCTGCATGACGGGCGGCGGAGCTTCCTTCTTGTCACAGCCAACCAGCGCAAACGCGCTGACCAAGGCCACTATCATTATCCAGCTTGCACTTTTCATAAGACTGCTCCTGTTCCAATTAATGTATGAGTGACGAAACCATCAAAGCAGGGTTCGCACAGGACTGTTGCGCAATTGCCGGCGAGCCTCATCAGAGCCCGGCTGCTCAGCCGGCCCAAGCCCCCCTGGCCATGCCAGGAGCTTCACAACCTCTACTGCAACGGACGGGTGGTGACATTGGTAAAAACCATCCAATCCCTCAGGCCTCCCTGCTGGTTCACGTGCCACTGCCTGCTCTCCGCGTCCCGAAGCTTGTAGATCTCGGCGTGGCCATCATTGAAGTTGATGCCATAGCCGAACGTATGGGCCCGGGCCGGCAGGTCCAGGAACCGCGCACCTCCGCCCACATCCACCAGACACATGCCGTCGTTGATGCTCTCCTGGTCTTCATCCACGACCAGCCAAACCTGGGACGGTACTTTGATTTCTGCTTCCCGGATAAAGACGGGATGGTAAGGATCCCGGGGGCCGTTCGGATTGGTGACCACCCAATTGGGGTTAGCCCCATAGCTGGAGGCTCTCATGTAGGAATTCATCGAAATGCTGCGCAGAATGCGCTTGCCCTTGAACTGAGCCGGGACGGAGGCATTGTCCGCAACCCGTTGATCGGCTGGACAGTGGTAGAGAGGGAGCGATTTGGTATAAGGCCAGAGAGCACCACGCTGGATGCCGGTCGGATCGGCGCCGCCATAGACGTAGGAGCCCGGCAGTCCGCCTGTCTGCGCATTGCCCCCGCACCAACTGTTAGTGAAACCGGCGTAGGTCGGATAAGCCGAGACGAGTATGCCGTTGTTGTCGTCGGTATAAAGTTTGCACGATATCGCGACCTGCTTCAGATTATTGATGCAATACACCCGCTGCGCCTTGGCTTTCGCGTTGGCCAGGGCGGGCAGGAGCAGGGCGGCCAGGATGGCGATGATGGCGATAACGACAAGCAGTTCGATCAGGGTAAAAGCGCGGGGGATGCCAGACCGCGGAGCCCTGTGCTGCTGTCTAACGGAGATCGTTCGATTCATGATGCTTTATACAGTATCTACTGTGTTGCTGCTAACACCACGTTAGGCCCGAGCGGAATAAACAGTCAAGCCCGACTTTGCTTTTTTTTGCCAGGTTCAGGGAGGCGAATCAGGTGTCAAAAGGCGCCTTGCTCGAGGCGGGCGATGCGCTGTTCGAGGGGCGGATGGGTGGCCAGCAGGGCCATAAAGCCGCCGCGCCGTCCGGAGATCTTGAGCGCCTGGAAGGCCTGGGAGCGCTGGGCTTCCGCGGCGGCCAGCGCGGGGTCGTGGAGGCGTTTCAAGGCGCGCAGAGCGTTGATCATACTGTCCCGCCCGGCCAGCCTGGCGCCGCCGGCGTCAGCGCGGAATTCGCGCCAGCGCGAGAACCAGCAGACCACCAGCGATCCGAGGATGGAGAAGACGATCTGAAAAACCATGACGAGCAGGAATTGGAGCCAGCTGCCGCCACCACGGTCGTCGCGGGAGCGGAGGGCCTGGCTGATGACAAATGCCAAGACGCGGGACAGAAACATGACAAAGGCATTAATGACGCCCTGTATAAGCGTCATGGTGACCATGTCCCCGTTGGCGACGTGAGCGATCTCGTGGCCCAGGACGCCTTCGACTTCGCGGGTGCCCATGCGCTGGAGCAGGCCGGTCGAGACGGCGACCAGCGCGCGCGATTTCGTGGGGCCGGTGGCAAAGGCGTTGACATCCGGAGATTCGTAGATGCCGACCTCGGGCATCTTGGGCAGTCCGGCGTTTCGGGCGAGGGCGTGGACAGTTTGGACCAGCCCCTGCAATGTCGGGTCGGAGGTGTTCGGGGGGATCACGTGGACGCCCATCATCCACTTGGCCATAAGACGCGAGAGGCCGAGGGAAATAAAGGCGCCGCCAAAGCCCCACACCAGGCAAAATACAGCCAGCCCCTGCAATCCACCATGCGGGAAGTAATTCCCGACCCGCAGCAGATGGAGCACAACTGAGATGGTGGTCACCACCAGGAGGTTGACCGCCACGAGCAGCAACACACGTTTTGACATCTGTGCAAATCGCATAATCTTCAGTGGCGTTAGTCTAGAGCAGAACATTTTCCTTGGCAAGGAACTGGTCGGTCAGAAGACTGGGCGGCGCGTTGGATCAACGAGCTGCCCGCCGAGCGGGTGGGAGAGTTGAGCGCACGGCCAGAGTCGCGTGTCCGGGTTCCAGTGGTGGCGTTTTAAGCTCTCGCCACTCCGGGCAGGGTTGCCAACCCCTCGGCGATGGCGAACCTGGTCAGTCCCGCGATGGAGTGAATGTCCAGCTTGCGCATCAGGCGCTCGCGGTGGGTTTCCACCGTGCGGGTGGAGATGTTGAGCCTGTGGGCGATCTCTTTGTTGCCGAGGCCCTCGGCGATGTGGCCCAGGACCTCGCGTTCACGGTTGGAGAGTATGGTCGGACTGGGCCCCGGCCCATTGTCCCGAACCAAATAGTTCAGGGCACTGCGGACAATCTCGTTGCTGAAATGGCACTGGCCGGCATTGACCGCCTCGATGGCTTGCGCGAATTCGTCAGGCGAAGCGTGTTTGAGCACGTAGCCCCTGGCTCCTGCCCGGGCGCAGCGCAGCATTGATTCCGGGTTGGTGTGCCCGGACAGGATCAGCACTTTGATATCCGGCAGTTCCTTGCGCAACGTTTCGGTCACGGCCAGGCCAGTCAGATAAGGCATGTCCAAATCGGTCAAGAGCACGTCAGGAACCAGCTCCCTCGCTTTGCTGAGCGCTTCCTGGCCGTCGGCGGCTTCGCCCACAATTTCCAGGTTCTTGTGTCGCCCCAGGCAGGCGACGATGCCGCGGCGCACGACGGGATGGTCGTCCGCTACGAGCAGCCTGATACGTTGGCTGGGGCGGGGGTGCGAGGGACTGGGGTTCTCATTACGACTTGTCGGGACGCTGGTTTGATTCTTTGGGGCAGGTGGCGGATGGGGCAATGCGAGTGCTTTAATATCGAAGGAGTTCATTGCGGGACAGTCGTTGAGGGTCGTCTGAAGTTGGCCGGGGGGGCGTTTTCACAGGTGCCCGGTTGGGATCGGCCTTTCCTGCGCGGCTGAGGGTGGAGCATGGAGTCAGAAGGAATGGGCGGTTCGGTGGCTCGAACCGCCCATACCCGCGAAACGTCATGCGCACAACAGCAAGGCATACTGCACAGAAAGCCTGACACCCGGGGCGCAAAGAGACAATACGAGGGAATCGGGAAAATACTACCGGGGAATCACCGGGGAGCGTAGGGGATTCTCCGGAACCGCCGGCCTTGATAGAATCTGCGCTTATCCGCCTGCCTGCTTCCGGATCTCGTCAGCAATCTTGCGCGCCCATTTCCGCAGCGCCGCCGGATTGCGCCCCTCGAGCAACAGGCGCGCTTTAGGCTCCGTGCCGGAGTAGCGCAGGAACACGCGCCCGCCTTGCGCCTTGAGCTCGGTTTCAGCCTCCGCCACGAGCCGGCTGACGCGCTTTAGCTCCGCGAAAGGCGGCTTCTCGCGCACGACAATATTGGTGACGATTTGAGGAAAACGGGTCCAGCACCGCGCCAGCCTGGAGAGCGGCAGTTCTTTGGTCCGCATGATGCGCAGGATTTGAAGGGCGGCCACCAGTCCGTCTCCTGTGGTGCTGTAGTCGCGGAAGATCATGTGGCCGCTCTGCTCGCCCCCGAGGTTGTAGCCGTGGCGCAACATCTCATCAATGACCTGCCGGTCGCCTACGGCGGTGCGCACGACCCGCCCGCCCGCTGCCGCGATTGCCGCTTCCAGACCGGCATTGCTCATGACTGTGGCGACCAGGGTCTTGCTGGCGAGCAGCCCCTGGGCCAGCAGATCCAGCCCGGCAATGGCCATAATGTCGTCGCCATCAATCAGTGCGCCCTTTTCATCGCAGAGCAGGATCCGGTCGGCGTCGCCATCGTGCGCCAGACCCAGATCGGCTCGATGCTCGCGGATCTTCTGGCACAGCAAGGAGGGATACATCGAGCCGCATTCCTGATTGATGTTCTTGCCGTCGGGCTTGTTCCCATAGACGATAACCTCCGCGCCCAGCTCGCGCAGCACGCAGGGCGTTGACTTGTAAGCCGCGCCATGCGCGCAGTCCACCACGATGCGCATCCCTTCGAGTGTCATGCCCCGCGGGAATGAGGCCTTGGCATATTCGATGTAGCGGCCCAGCGCGTCGTCAATCCGCACCGCTTTGCCGATGGCGTCGGCGGTGGGGCGGATAGTCTCGATCTCGCCGCTGAACACCAGGCTCTCGATCTGGTATTCGACTTTGTCGTCCAGCTTGTAGCCGTCCGCGCGGAAGAACTTGATGCCGTTATCGCCGTAGGGATTATGGGAAGCCGTGATGACGATGCCGGCGTCGGCGCGGAGGCTGCGGGTGACGTAAGCGACGCCCGGGGTTGGCAGCGGCCCAATGAACAGCACATCCACGCCCATGGAAAGGATGCCGGAAGACAGGGCGTTCTCCAGCATGTAACCCGAGAGGCGCGTATCCTTGCCGAGCACAATCTTGTGCCGGCCGCGCCCGCGGGGCTGGCTTTCGAGATTCTTGAAGACATGGCCAGCGGCCCGCCCGAGCTTGAGCGCGGTCTCGGCCGTAACCGGTTCGGTGTTGGCCGTCCCGCGCACGCCGTCCGTGCCGAAGATCTTCTTGGGGGCACTCATGGGCGGCCCGGATCAGCGGTCGGGAGGAAAAATGACCTGCACTTCTTCAGGGGTCACGCGCAGGTGGCTGACACCTGCCGGAGCGCAGACTTCGACCGGCTTGCGCAGGTCGCCGGCGGCCGAGACACCGGTCAAGTCCACGATTGCCCGGATGTCCCTGCTCTGCACGGCCATCAGGAGCTCATTGTCACCCCGCACGGTAACTTCGACCTCCTCGGGATCGACCCTGAAGCCGCGCACGTCTTCCGTGGCTGACAGGACCGTTACTGGAACCATGAAGGACACGGGCTTGCCGCCTCGGACTTCCTTCTGACTCGCAAAAGTGACGATGAGCCAAACGAGGATCGCCAGCACCAGCGAAAAGAGCTTCCACCAGAAATCCACCAGAAAGAGATGGCGTAGGAAGGCAATCATTGGGGCGGAACGCTGGAAGCGGCAGCGGCGGTCGAGTCCGTTTTCTCCACGGCGACCGGACCTGGCTTGGCGCGGTCACGGGTCCAGGACCGCAGCCAGCCCAACCAGTTGCGGGACGGGGCGGGCGTGACCAGGATGGAAGTAAGAAAGGCGCGCAGCTCTTCGAGCGTCACGCCGCGCAACAGCTGGCCTTTGTAGGCGTAGGAAATCGCGCCGGTCTCCTCGGATACCACCACCACTACCGCATCGGTTTCCTCACTCAAGCCAATGGCGGCACGGTGCCGCGTGCCCAGGGATTTGTTCAGGTCCTGCCGTTGGGTGAGAGGGAAAATGCAGGCCGCGAAGGCGATGCGGTCGCCTTTGAGGATAACCCCGCCGTCGTGTATGGCGTTATTGGGAAAGAAGATGGTTTCCAACATCTCGGGTGTGGCCTCGCAATCCACAGGAATGCCGGATTCGACTGCTTTTTGAAGCTGGATGGATTGCTCCATGGCAATGAGCGCCCCGATCCGCACGTCCGCCAGCCGCTCGACTGTCTGGATGATAACTTCGATATTCTCGCGCTGCTCATGGGCGGTGGCGAAAAGCGGCAGGTTGCCCAACTCCGCCAGCATGCGGCGCAGTTCCGGCTGGAAGATCACCAGCACCGCCAGCACAAAGAACGCGGAGAAACCGCCCAGGAAGTATTGCAGCACCTTGAGTTTCAACAGGTAGCTCACCAGCACCATTGCCAGCAATACCATCATGAACCCCCACACCACCGGCGCGCCGCGCGTGCCGCGGACGAACCGCAAGGCATAATAGATCCCCGTCGTGAGGATCAGAACCTCCACAACGGGACGCCAGTCAAACTGTGTGATGTCCCACATCAAGTGCTTCGCTTCGCCAGAATCGCTTCGGTCATTCGCAGTGCCTGCACGGTTTCCGCCACATCGTGAGCGCGGACCAGTTGAACACCCGCTTCTACTGCGACGCAGGCGCAGGCCAGCGCCCCGGGCAGCCGATCTGCCGGTTCGGCCCCCAGCAGACTGCCGATGAACGATTTGCGCGAAACTCCTACCAGCAGAGGCCGTTCGAACCTGCTGAAACTCCGCGCCGCCCCAAGCAACTGCAAGTTATGCTCGGCGGTCTTCCCAAAGCCGAATCCGGGGTCCAATATAATCTGTTCCCGGCTCACTCCGCAATCGTTCAATCGCCGCAGCCGCGCGGAAAAGAAGTCCCCAACCTCGCGCACCACGTCGGTATAGGAGGGATTGACCTGCATGGTCTGGGGTGTGCCTTGTGCGTGCATGCACACGTAGCCGGCCCGAGCTTCGGCAACCAACCGGCTCATCGTGTCATCCTCCCGCCCGGCCCCAACGTCATTGACGATGCTGGCCCCTGCCGCCAGGGCTGCCCGGGCCACGCCGGGCTTCACCGTGTCAATGGAAATCGGCGCTTTGATCTGCCCAACCAACTGCTCAATCACCGGCAGGACCCGAAGCAGTTCTTCGGACTCTGCCACCGGCACGGCCCCTGGTCGGGTGGACTCGCCTCCCACATCAATGATCTCCGCGCCCTGCTCGACCAATGCCAGCGCGTGCGCCACCGCCGCCCGCGTGTCCAGGAACCGCCCGCCGTCATAGAACGAGTCCGGCGTCACGTTCACGATGCCCATGACCAGCGCCGGGCGCGGGAAAGTGAACTCGAACTGGCGGCAACGAAGTTTCACCTTGCCAACAGGGCGTCCTTAGCCGCCGGGCTTGGCCGGCTGAATCAACTCAATCTCGTAGCCTTCCGGGGCGTCAACAAAAGCAATTCCGTTTCCGTCTGAGGTAACATGCGGTCCGTCGGAGTAACTTAGTCCCATCCGCGCCAGGTGTTGGGCAAACCCCTCCAGGCTGTCCACCTCGAACGCCAGATGCGTCAAGTCCGGCTGCACCTGCACCGGCCCGCTAGCCGGGAAGCAGCACAACTCGATCAACTCTTCGCTGTCCGGCGCTTTCAAGAAGACCAATTCCGAGCCGCGGGGTGACTTGTGCCGGCGCACCTCCGTCAAGCCGAGCACTTCCCGGTAGAACTTGACCGTCCGTTCAAGATCGTTCACGCGATAGCGTGTATGCAGTAGTTTTCTGGCCAGGCTCACGCGCTCACGATAGCCCGGAATCAGGGCAAGGCAATCGGCAATTCTATCCCGGCCACCCTGATTGACGCGCATTCAATCAAGATTCGGGCGGAATCCCGCTTGCACCCCTCAGGCCTATGAGTTAGGAGAAGGCCGTGAACCGATTCGGGTGTTCGGTATTCCTTCTGGTTCTTTCAAGCTGCCTTTGCCCATTGATTGCCCCGGGGCAGATTGATCCAGCGAGGCGCTCGCTGCTGCAGATCGGGTACAACGCCGCGCTGCAAGGGCACTCTCCTTTGTCGGCTTACGCTTTCTACTATTGGAATCAGCCCGGCTTTTGGCGTACGAACCTGACTCTGCGCCTCGCGGTGGCGCCGACCTACCTCGACTCAGAACTGGGCATCGCGCGCGTCCTCGGCGAACACACGGATCTGGGCCTCGGCCTGGCGGGCGGCGGCTTCGCCGACAGTTATGCCGAGATACGACAGGGGAAATACCGCACGCGCGAGTCCTTCACTGGCTACGGGGCGGAGCCGTCGCTGAGCCTCTATCACCTTTTCAATCCTGACCGGACGGTTCCCCTCTATGGTTTGGTGCGCGGCAGCGGGCGCTACTCCACTTACCAGCGGGATGACGATACTGACCGTAATTTCCAAGTCCCGGATGACCGCGGCACTTTCAGCACTCGTGCGGGTTTGCGCTGGGGCGGACGCGAACCCACCTTGTTTCCCGCCATGGCTATGGAGCTGTCCGGCTGGTACGAAGGCCAGTTCCGTACCGGTTCCGAGACCTACGGCTTTGGGGACCGCTCCATCGAGCCCCAATCCCATTTATTCTGGGCGGAGGCCATGATCGGGTACACGTTGCCTGAACTGGGGCACAGATTCAGCGTAAGCCTGACAGCGGGAACCAGCCTCGACGCGGATCGTTTCAGCGCTTATCGGCTGGGCTCAATGCTGCCGTTGGTTTCGGAGTTACCGCTCTCTTTGCCGGGCTACTATTATCAGGAAATCAGCGCCAAGCAGTTCTTTCTCGCGAGCGGCAATTACGCTGTCCCACTGGATCATCGCAAGCGCTGGAACATTAGCGCCACTGCCGGTACGGCGCTGGTGGATTACCTGGATGGCCTCGAACAGCCCGGACATTGGCATACCGGCGTGGGTGCCGGGGTTCTTTACGTCTCTTCGTCCTGGAAGATCATGGTCGCCTACGGCTACGGTGTGGATGCCCTGCGTTCGCACGGGCGCGGCGCGCACAGCATCGGCGTGCTGGTTCAACTCGATCTCGCCCGAGTCCGCGAAGCGCGGTTCAAGTCCGAACAACCCGGTCGCTGGCGCGGTTTCCAGAACTTCCTCGATATCTTCCGGATGTAGGGCACCGCCAGACCTTCCAGTGGCGACCCAAGCTTCTGGCTCCGGTGGATGCTTGTGTCTTGAATTGAAATTTGTCCCGCAGAGGGCGACCATAGGGGTGATGTTAGAACCTTGCTTATTGATCCGGGCGTGCCGCCGATTCCGTCGCACCGCGCTGCTCAGCCTGCTGTTGACGCTGGTCCCGATCTTGATCCGGGCGGAAACAAGTCCTCTCCGCTTTGCCTGGCTCAGCGACACTCACGTTGGTTCCAGCACCAGTGAGGAGGACCTGCGCGCAGCCGTGCAGGACATTAATTCTCTGACCGGGCTGAGCTTCGTCGTTGTCTCCGGCGACGTCACCGAATATGGCTCCCGCGAGCAGCTCCGGCTGGCGAAGGGGATCCTCGACGGGCTCAAGATCCCGAGTTACGTCGTCCCGGGCAATCATGACACCAAATGGTCGGAATCCGGCGCGACGGACTTTGGCCGGCTTTGGCCGGCCGACCGGTTTGTTTTTGAGCAGGCCGGCTACTGCTTCATTGGCCTGCACCAGGGGCCGTTGATGAAGATGGGCGATGGCCATTGGGCGCCGCAGGATGTGCGCTGGCTGCAGGAGACGTTGAAGAAGCTGCCGGACCCGAATCAGCCGATCATCTTCGTAACGCATTACCCCATTGATGAGGGCATCGCCAACTGGCACGTCGTGCTGGACTTGCTCAAGCAATACAACACGCAGGTGGTCTTGTGCGGTCACGGCCACGCCAATCAGCGATATCTCTTCGAGGGCGTTCCCGGCGTCATGGGCCGTTCCAGCTTGCGTGTGCGGGCCCCAGTCGGCGGGTTTAACCTCGTCGAGATCAAGGACGGCACTATGACGTTCGCCGAACGTGCCATCGGCCGGCAGACCTTGCCTCCTTGGCACTCAGTTGCATTGCAGAAACACGACTACGCAGTCGGCACCAGCCGCTACCCCCGCCCGAACTTCTCGGTCAACGCGCGCTATCCCAATGTCAAGCCGCGCTGGACATACAACACGGGCTACACCATCGCCAGCACGCCGGCTGTTTGGAAGCAGCTTGCGATTGTCGGCGACGCCTCTGGGACGGTTTACGCCCTCGCTCTGAAATCGGGCAGGGTGCGGTGGAAGTTCAAAGCCGGGAATGCCGTCTATTCCACACCCGAGGTAAGCCGCGATCTCGTCGTTTTTACCTCGACCGATGGAAATGTCTATGCCCTCAAGGCCGCGAATGGCAAGGAAGCCTGGCGCTACCCGACCAGCCGGCCCATCGTCGCCTGCCCGCGCATCGCCGATGGCGTAGTCTACGTCGGTTCGAGCGAAGGCGCTTTTCGCGCCCTGGATCTGGACTCCGGCAAACTCGTCTGGCAATTCGACGGCCTGGCTGGGTTCGTCGAGACCAAACCACTGGCCTATGACGGGCAGGTCATTTTCGGCGCCTGGGACCAGTACTTGTACGCACTGGACGCCAAGACCGGGAAGCTCACCTGGAAATGGAAAGGGGACAAGCCTGGCGCACTCCTTTCACCCGCGGCCTGCTGGCCCGTGGCCGCCGACGGCAAGGTCTTCGTCGTCGCTCCCGACCGGACAATGACCGCGCTCAGCGCCAAGTCCGGCGAGCAACTCTGGCGCACCGATGCGTATGTCGTGCGCGAATCCATCGGCCTCTCGCCGGACCAGACCCGCTTTTATGTCCGCGCCATGAACGACTTCTTCTATGCCTTCTCCACCGCTGCACCCGTGCCGGAGAAGATCTGGGAGCTCAACGCCGGTTTCGGCTACGACATCAACTCCGCTGCGCTTGCCGAGAAGGACGGCGTGGTCTTCTACGGTACAAAGAACGATTTGCTCTGCGCCCTTGACGCCCGGACCGGCGCCCTCAAATGGCAGCACAAGCTCGGCACCGGCGTGATGAACACCGTCTTGCCTCTCAGCGCCACGCAGGTTCTCGCCACGGACTTCGACGGCCGAGTGGCTCTGATCGAAGCGCGGCCCTGAGCCGCAGGGCTCTCGCCCAACTTGGCGCACTGTCCAAATTTGGGACAGTGATCCTGCCGCCCCGCCATCTCCAGTCCCCGCTCAAACCGGTAGTTTTGGCGTGGAGATACGGTGACGGCACGGTGGTGCTACGGTGTGTATCCCATGGGGAGCGCTCCCCATGGGATACACACCGTAGTCCCGGTGTATTGCCACCGCCTCATCGCCGTAGCTCGCTTCGGCATGGGGCACCTCTGGTTTGGAGGACTGGCGGGGCCTATGGGAGGGGCGGCAATCGGTGGGCGGGGCCGGATATACCCGGCTTGCCGTGCAGGTCTGGAGCTCACCTGCCCGGTGAGACGATTCCGACTGATACTGGCCAGGTTTGGTTCTGGACTCTGGGCAGGCTTTGCGTTCGTGGATTAACTGAATCATGCCCCGAGAATTCAAGTTGAGCTGGCACAGAACTTTCCGCTGGCGCTTCGCGCCTGCCTGCGGGAAGATCGTCCGCCATGAAGCTGAACCTGCCTGCCGTTTTCACTGGCCTGGTGTTCGCCACCTTCGTTTGCCAAACCCCTGCCGCCGAGCCTGAGACGGTCTGGCTCTCGTCGCTGGACCTTACCCCCATCGTCCAGGGTTGGGGGCAACCGCAGGCCGACAAGTCGGTCACGGGCAAGCCCCTATCCATCGGCGGTAAGCGTTTCGAGCGCGGCCTCGGTACGCATACCGATAGCATCATACGCCTCCAACTCAACGGCGGCGCGGAGAAGTTCTCGGCGTTCGTCGGCGTGGATGACGCCGCCACCAGCGATCAAGCTACCCTCTCCTTCCGCATCATCGGCGACAGCAAGGTTCTCTGGCGCGCTCGCGGTGTCAAACGCGGTCAGCCGCCCCGCAAGGTCGAGGTGGACCTCAAGGGCGTCAAGATGCTCCTGCTCCTGGCCGATTCCCGCGGCAGCATCAACTTCGGCCACGCCAATTGGGCTGATGCCAAATTCCTCGTCACTGGGGCGCGCCCGGTGATTGTCGGCGCGCCCAAGGAGGAAGCGGTGATTCTCACGCCCAAGCCGCCCCGAACCCCGCGCATCAATGGCGCGCGCATCTTCGGCGTTCGGCCGGGCCACCCTTTCCTTTTCACCATCCCGGCCACCGGCGACCGCCCGATGACCTTTGCAGTGGACAATCTCCCCGCGGGGCTGACGGTGGATTCCAAGACCGGTCAAATACAGGGCCGAATCGAGAAACCCGGCACCTATAGAGTAACCTTTCGCGCATCCAATCTGCTCGGTGATACCTGGCGCCCGTTCAAGATAGTGTGCGGCGACACGCTCGCCCTCACGCCGCATATGGGCTGGAACAGTTGGTATGTCTGGGAAAACCACGTCACCGACAAGATCATGCGCGAGGCGGCCGACGCCATGGTCAGCAGCGGCATGATCAACCACGGCTACCAGTACGTGAACATTGACGATTGCTGGTCGGCCAAACCCGGCGCCACCGATCCGACCCTGATTGGCGAGCCGCGCGACGAGTGGGGCGCAGTCAACTCCAACCCGCGGTTCCCGAATATGAAAGCCCTCACGGACTACATCCACTCGAAAGGCCTCAAGGCCGGCATCTACACCTCGCCCGGCCCGCTTACGTGCGCTGGCCACATCGGCGCGTATCAGCACGAGGCGATCGACGCCCAGCGTTTTGCCGAGTGGGGCTATGACTTTCTCAAGTACGATTGGTGCTCCTACCGCACCGTGGCCACCAATCCCTCCCTGACCCAGTTGCAGTGGCCGTATCGAGCGATGGGCGACCTCCTGCGCAAGCAGGGGCGCGATATCGTCCTGAACCTCTGCCAATATGGCATGGGCAAGGTCTGGGAATGGGGCAAGGAAGTCGGCGGCCACAGTTGGCGAACCGCGGGCGACCTCGGCGGGTCCTTCTACGGCATTCCCAGCGCCCTGTTCCGCGACGGGTTTGATGTCTATTCCGGCAACGAACTGCACAAGCACGGCGGCCCCGGCGGCTGGAACGATCCCGACTACCTCTTGCTCGGGTATCTGAGCAATTGGAAAGGCCAGACCGTTCCCACCCCGCTCACCCCCAACGAGCAATACACCCACTTCTCCCTCTGGTGCCTCGTGGCCGCGCCTCTCATCTTCAGCGGCGATATCACCCGGCTGGACGATTTCACCCTCAACATTCTCTGCAACGACGAAGTCATTGAGGTTGACCAGGACCCGCTGGGCAAACCAGGCCGCCGCGTTGCTATTGACGGCGACCTGGAAGTATGGGCGCGCGATATGGAGGACGGCTCCAAAGCGGTCGGCCTCTTCAACCGTGGCGAAGAGCCGGCGACGGTGGTCGCCAAATGGGCCGAGCTCGGCCTCGAAGGCAAGCGCATTGTCCGCGATCTCTGGCGGCAGAAGGACCTGGGCTCGTGTGAGGGCGAGTTCAAGGCCGAAGTCCCTCGCCACGGCGTTGTCCTCGTCCGCCTGCGGGCAAAGTAACACCCTTTTGGCCTCGGTTACAGGGTCGGCGCCCCAGCCTCTCGCTCCATCTGGCCTGCTCGACCAGGTTCACCGAGAAGCGCTGGGTCCTTACCAAAGAATCTTCGTGCTGTTGTCTCGCCGGAGTGTTATGTTGCCAGGGTTGCAGTTTCGAACCGCAGCTTACTCATGAGGGTATTGTTGGTCTATCCGCAGAATCCGGATACGTTCTGGAGCTTTAAGCACGTACTGCGCTTTGTCTCCAAACGCTCCACCTTTCCCCCGCTCGGCCTCCTGACCATCGCTGGCATGTTGCCGGCCCATTGGGAGCTCAAACTTGTGGACCTGAACGTCGAGCGCCTCAAGGACAGCGACCTCCGCTGGGCCGATTACGTCATGCTCAGCGCCATGATCATCCACAAGGAATCCGTCCATGAAATTGTCGCGCGCTGCGCCGCCTTCCAGAAACCGGTGATCGCCGGCGGGCCGCTCTTCACCACCGGCCATGAGGCCTTTCCCGCCATCCAGCACTTCGTCCTGGGCGAAGCCGAGGACGTCATGCCGCAGCTCGTCGCCGACATGCGCGCCGGCGCTCTTCGGCGCGAATACTGCGCCGCCGATCGCCCCGACATTACCCGCGTGCCCACGCCCCGCTGGGACCTCGTCCAGTTCCGGCATTACGTCACCATGGCCGTCCAGTTTTCCCGCGGCTGCCCCTACGACTGCGAGTTCTGCGACATCATCATCATGAACGGGCGCGTGCCCCGCACCAAGACTCCCGTCCAGCTCATCGCCGAACTTGAAGGCCTGCGTCTCAGGGGCTGGAGGGACATGGTCTTCATCGTGGACGACAACTTCATCGGCGACAAGCAGCGCACCAAGGCGTTGCTGCGGCAGATCATCGTCTGGCGCGAGCGCGTGCGTCCCGACATGGGCTTTTTCACCGAGGCCTCCGTCAATCTCGCCGACGATGCCGAATTGTGCGAGCTCATGGTCCGGGCCGGGTTCAAGAAGGTCTTTGTCGGTTTGGAAACACCCTCTCCCGAGAGCCTGCAGGAATGCCACAAGGTCCAGAACAAGGGCCGCGACCTGGTGGAATCGGTCAAAACCCTTCAGCGCGCCGGCCTCGAAGTCATGGGTGGCTTTATCGTCGGCTTCGACAGCGACCGGCCGGACATCTTCAAACAGCAATTCGACTTCATCCAGCGCTCCGGCGTTGTCACGGCCATGGTCGGCCTGCTCAGTGCGCTGCCGCAAACCAAACTCTACCAGCGGCTCAAACGGGAAGGCCGCCTTGAAGCTGAAAGCACTGGCAACAACACCGATGCCGTGCTCAACTTCCGCCCCCGACTCAACCGCGAGTTCCTGCAGGCCGGGTACCGCGACCTGATGAAGAAGCTCTACGAGCCAAAGGTGTACTACCAGCGCATCCGCACCTTCCTGAAGCATCACCGGTCCAGTGGTCCGCGGCTGCGAATTTCGCCCGGTGATTTTCAAGCCTTCCTGAAGTCCTTCTGGCTCCTGGGCATTTGGGACCGCGGCCGCCATAATTACTGGCGGTTCTTCTGGGGCACGCTGCTGCGCCGGCCAGGCCAGCTTCGCTGCGCTATCGAACTGGCTGTCATTGGCTACCACTTCCGCCGAGTCGCCAGCCGGCTCTGACTGGCCAGTATGCCGGAGCACGCACGTCGGTGTTTGGCAAGTTCGCAAAGTTTGTGCGTGACTTAGTTTGGCGCCTCCCCCTATTTTTCGCGAGTTCACAGTCCGAAACCTGAATCTGTATCGCCAATGCAAACACGCTTTGACCTGACACAAGCTGACATTCCCAAGAGCTGGTACAACCTGCTGGCTGATTTCCCGGAACCCGTGCCCCCGCCGCTGCATCCCGGCACCAAGCAGCCCGTTCCGCCCGAGGCGCTTTTGGCGATCTTTCCCGAGAACCTCGTGCGACAGGAAATGAGTCCGGAGCGCTGGATCGAGGTCCCCGAGCCGGTGAGAGACATTTACGCCCTGTGGCGGCCGACGCCGATGCTGCGAGCGGTGCGTTATGAGAAAGCCCTTCAAACCCCCGCGCACATCTACTACAAATACGAAGGCGCCAGCCCCGCGGGCAGCCACAAGCCCAATACCTCCGTCGCCCAGGCCTATTTCAACAAGGTGGCCGGCACCAAACGGCTGGCCACCGAAACGGGTGCGGGGCAGTGGGGAGCGTCGCTGGCTCTGGCTTGCAAGCTCTTCGAGTTGGAGTGCAACGTCTACATGGTCAAGGTCAGCTACCAGCACAAGCCGTATCGTCGAATGCTGATGCACACCTGGGGCGCGACGGTGCATCCCAGCCCCAGCGACCAGACCGAATTCGGCCGCAAAATGCTCGCCGAAGACCCGAATTGTCCCGGCAGCCTGGGCATCGCCATCGGCGAGGCCATTGAGGACACCGTCAAGCATCCCCACACGAAATATTCGCTGGGCAGCGTCTTGAACCATGTTTGCCTTCACCAAACCGTCATCGGGCAGGAAGCTCTGAAGCAGATGGAACTGGCAGGCGAAGAGCCGGACGCGATCATTGCCTGCTGCGGGGGCGGCAGCAATTTTGCCGGGTTAGCGTTCCCTTTCATCGGCAAGAAGATCAAAGAGAAGAAGAACTACCGCATTGTCGGTGTGGAACCTTCCGCCTGCCCGTCACTGACCAAGGGGCAGCTGCGTTACGACTTCGGCGACACCGCCGAGACAACGCCGCTGTTGATGATGTACACCCTCGGCCACAAGTTCATGCCACCGTCCATTCACTCGGGCGGGCTGCGCTATCACGGGATGTCACCCATGGTCAGCCACGCGCTCAAGCTTGGGTTGATGGAAGCCGAAGCCTATCACCAGACCAAAGTTTTCGAGCAGGCGACGCTCTTCGCCCAGACCGAAGGGATTGTGCCCGCGCCCGAATCGGCCCACGCCATTGCCGCGGTCGCGGAGGAAGCTATCAAAGCGCGTGAGGCTGGCCGCAAGCGGGTCATCCTCTTCAATCTTTCCGGCCACGGCCTGCTCGACCTGAGCGCCTACGAAACGTACCAGACCGGCAAGATGCAGGATGTCTAGGAATTCACCGATAAACCCAGAACCAAATATCAGAACACGATTCAGATCATGAAGAAGCAACTACCGAAGCTCGTTGGCGTTCTGCTCATCGCAGGGCTGTTTGCATTTCCCACCCTGGTCCCCGCGCAGCCCGTCGTGGCCGGTCACTACCCGGCCGGGGCCGAAGGCATCAAAGGCGCGTCCCTGCCACCACTCGGCGTCTATATCCGCGACTACAACTTCTTTTACTCGGCTGACCGTTTTAGGAGCGGGCCACCCAACTTCGACGTCCTGGGCTACATCAACGCGCCCCGTGTCATCTGGATGACTCCTCTCGAAATCCTGGGCGCGACTTACGGGATGGATGTCATCGTGCCGTTCGGCTACCTCGATTACAGATACCTGACCCCTGCGGGCCAAGCGAAGGACACGTGGTTTGGCCTCGGTGACATCCAGGTCGAACCACTGCTGCTCTCCTGGCATTTCAAGCAGATCGACCTCTCCGGTGGCTACGCCTTCTGGGCGCCAACCGGTGACTACTCTACCGAGCGACCCGACCTGATCGTAAAAGGGCTGTGGTCGCACATGCTGACCCTCGGCGGCGTCTGGTATCCTGATGAATCAAAGACCTGGGCAATTTCGCTGCTGAACCGCTACGAGTTTCTCCATGTGCAAGACAAGACTGATATTGACCCCGGCCAGGTCTTTACTCTCGAATGGGGCCTGAGCAAGGGTTTATCCAAGACGGTTGATGTGGGCCTCATCGGTTATTACCAGCAGCAAACCACTGTGGACCACGGCGCTAACAGGTCCTCGAACAACCTCGACCGCAAAGTTGGCATTGGCCCGGAAATCAGCGCTTTCTGGCCCACGCTGGGCCTGTTCACCTCGGTGCGCTATGCCTATGAATTTGCAGCTGTGGAGCGCCCAGAGGGGCACCTGGTCACTCTGACCCTAACCAAGCGGTTCTAATCTGAAGCTCCACAATCCCTTGGGAAGACCGGCCTCGGCAGCCACGGGCAACCCATCCGGCGGCCCGTCGCCTTCTTTCTTCGCAACCTGTTAGTCTGCCCACGGCTGTATCGCTCCCGCCACCCCTTTAGCCATGACTGACCAGCAATGGAATCAACTCCTCGCAGTCGTCCGCGGCTTGCCCCAAACCCGCCCTCCCATCGGCTTCATCATTGACTCTCCCTGGCTGCCGAACTGGTTCGGCGCCGATATACTCGACTACTTCACCTCCGAGAACCTATGGTTTCAAGCCAATCGCAAAGCCATTGAGACTTTCCCTGATGTAACGTTCCTGCCCGGATTCTGGTCAGAGTTCGGCATGTGCACCGAGCCTTCGGCCTTCGGCGCCAAGTGCGTCTTTCCCAGGAACGAGTTCCCCTTTGCCGACAAGGTCATTCACGATGTCGCGCAGATTGACGATCTTAATGAGCCGAATCCTGCCACTGATGGCCTGCTGCCGTTCATGCTCAACCGGCTTAAGCATGCGCGCCTGCGCTTGGAGGATATGGGCCACAGAATCCGCTTCTCGGTGTCCCGCGGCCCGCTGAACGTCGCAACCTTCCTCATGGGCACCACCGAGTTCCTGATGGCCCTCAAGACTGACCCGGACAAAGCCCATAAACTGCTGCGCACGATTACCCAGTTCCTCAAGAAATGGCACGCTCTCCAGCGCGAGACCTTCCCTTCCATTGACGGCATCTTCCTGCTGGACGACATCGTGGGCTTTGTCGGCGAAGCAGACTTCAGAGAATTCGCCCTGCCCTATTTCAAAGAACTCTACGCTGGGGACGAGGCCGTGAAGTTCTTTCACAACGACGCCGAGTGTGCCAAGTCCATTGGCTACTATCCTGAGATTGGCATCAACCTTTACAACCCCGGCATCTTCAACACCCTCGCGGAACTCCGGCAGATGTCTGCCAACCGCCTCGCGATTCTGGGCAACATTCCCCCTCGCGACGTGCTCGCCAAAGGCTCTCCTGCCGACGTGCAGGCGGCGGTGAGGAAGCTCCTGGCCGAGACGTCCGACCAATCCAGACTGATCCTCTCATGCGCCGGCGGCATGCCGCCCGGCGTCAGCACGGAGAATATCAGGACCTTTGTCGAAATCGCCCGCAGCTAGCGCTGCGGTAGAAATAATGATCGGCCTGCTCCCAAGGGCAGCACCTGGAGCCATCCTCGTTCCAGATTCCTTCTCCGAATCCTGCCCCGGCAACCAATGAGGCGGGATTTAGGCGTACACTGATCCTCACCGTATCCCCAAGCTGAATACACACTTGACACTTTTGATCCACGACGATGTGGCTCCCGCGTTCTAATGGGAGTTGGTTTCAAGCGGTTTGACGGTGAATACGACGATCACCCACATCCATACCTTCGCCATAAACTTAGGTGAGAGCAGCGGGTTACTTCTCGGAGTATCGCGCCACTACGATCGCCGCGCCGAGGTCGCCGGGTAACTGCACCCATTCGCCCTTGAACTTCTTCCAGGGCCTGCCATTGACCTCGACGGCGGACAGCGCTCGGCCGCCTGGCTCGCGAAAGCGCAGACGAATTGCCGTCGGCGGATTTCGGCGTGGGGCCTCGAGCTTGGCGGTAATCACCTCTTCGCCGCCCGTGTAGATAACGCTCGTCGGGCCGAAATGCGTTCCGGTCTGCTCAATGCCGCACTGCGTGCCTGGGCGTAGCCACTCGCGTGGGATCGCTTGGCCGACTAGCAGTGTGTTGCCCTCCTCGCGCACGAACAGGTAACGCAGCCAGCCGGTGGCGTTGGACTCGTCGGAACTCTTGTAATGGTCTCCCGCCCAGTCGCCCATGTCCGGCAGCGCGTGCTCCGTGTTCATCCGCTCGGCCGGGAAGTAGCTCACCGCCTGCGCGTTGAACAGCGCCCGCAGCGCCTGCTTCACGTCGTCCCGGTAGAGGTAAGGCTCTACGTCCAGCAGCAGGCAAGCCTGCATGGACATGCCGCCGCGCCCGAACCAGTGTTGGTCGAAGTCGTCCAGCGTGTAGCCGTATTGGTTTGAGAGGTAGCGGTTATCCTCGTAATCCTTGATGATCCACTCCGCCTCCTGCGACCGCGCATCCAGCGCGCGTGAGATCAGCAGGTGCAACGAGCCTTCCAGCGTCTCGCAGATCCAGCCGAAGTACCGCCCCCGCCGGTGGACCATGGACGGAATATGCGGCACCGCTGTGCCATCCCGCAGCCGCACCACGGGCGACCGGCTGGACGCCTTGCGGAAGTTCACCAGCAGGCTGGTGTGGTAAGCGTCGGCTTCCTGCCGCACTCGCGCGGCCTCGGGATGGTTGATCTGCCCCAGCGCCCAGGCCGCAGTGTCCAGCCCGCGCCACATGTAGCAACTCGTCGAGAGCCACGTCCACCAGTCCCCGATGTCCTCCAGGCTCCCGGCCGGCAGCAGCCCGCGCTCCAGTTCGTGCCGGTCGGAGGTGCGTTTGGTCTCGTTGATGATCCAGTCCGCCCCGGCCAGGATGCCCGGTGCCGCCCGCCGCAGCCACGCCTCGTCCCGCGTGAAGCGGTAATGCTCTCCCAGCATCCACAGAATCCATCCGTGGTGCTGGTTGTAGCCGCCCTCCTCGACCCCGCCCGCGCCATAGAGCACGCCCTGTTTCGTCGTGAAGTCGCCCGGCAGGGGCGCCGTGCCTTGGTAATGCAGCCAGGCGTCCAGGCATTCCTGCGCTTCTTTGTGATACCCCCGCCGCTCCAGGTCCACCACCATCATGCACGACTCGTTCCCATACGCGCCGTAGGCGAACGAGCCTACCCGCGCAAACCGCCGCCCCGTGCTGTCGGGATCACCCTCGCAGTTGATCAGCAGGTGCCCGGCGTGGGCGCGATAGAACTCGTTGAGCATGGGCTCCGGCGTGATCAGCCGGGCGCTCTGGTCCAGCCGCCGCCGCCAGTACCCCGCCACCGCGCGCTGTTCCTGTTCGAAATCCAGCCTTGCCAGCAACTCCCGCTCCCCCTTCTCCGTGAGCAGCACGTAAGGAATCTTCACGAGCACCGTCTTGGAAGCGCCCGGCGTCAGCTCCCAGGTCCATGACAACGTTTCCCCCTCGACCGCGGGCGCCTTGTCGCTGAGAACCTGGCCCCGCACGTTGCCGCCGAGCCAGAGCATTCCGTTGGCATCCGCTCGGAGCGGCTTGAGCGTCTCGCCGCTCTTGTAACTCATGGGCAGCGCGGCGGTCTGCGGCGAGCCGGTGATGTTGGTGAAGACGAACTTCGCCAGGAACACCGCGAACGTGTCCGCGGCGGGCGCCGGGCCATCCGCCCGCGCGCCGCCCAACTCCGTGGCGAAAGCCGTTTGTGAGATGCGCACACCGTTGGTCTCCCAAATGGTGTGGCCGATGGGCAGGCACGCCTCCTCGATGGTGCGGACGACCGGCGCCACCGGCGGCTGAAACCGGAACCGCACCGGCGCCGGCTCGAGCGCGAACCGCGGGGTTTCTTTGCCCGCCCGCCGCTGCAAGTAATGGTCGTTCGACCGGAACCGCACCGTGCCATCCGCGTCCAGGCGGAACCGCTGCCGCCCGCTGTCCAGCCCGAGCGGTAGGTAAATGTGCGATTTCTTGGGCGGCATCCCGTCCCAGGCCGCGCGCCAGGTCTGTTCCGGCATGGCTGCCACCCGGTCATACAAAGTCTTGTTCCCCGCGGCTTTCTGCGCCGCCGCCACTGCCGCGTAGTCCCGGTTGTCACCCTCCGGCAACACCGCCGCCTCCGCGTGCGGCACAAACAACGCCCCCTGCTTGAGGTCGTCCACGGCGAACGTGAACACGCCCCCGCTGTTCCGCACCGTCACCAGCGTGCGATCGAAGGTATTGGGGTCCGGGTTCGCGGCCAGGCGCAGGATCAGGACGGATTTGCGCGAGGCCGGAGGCAAGAGCTTCTCCACCGCGCCATTAAACAGCTCGAAGCCGGACTTCATGCCGTCCGCCGATTTCCAGGCCAGCGTCACCGTGCGCGACTCGATGGTGGAATCGGTGAAGGCCTCGATGCGTTCGATCTTCGGCAGCGGCGCATCGGAGGCGACCCGCAGCTTCAGCGTGTAGCGGAAGGCGGCGGGGTAGTCTTTGAGCTTCGGGAACTCCTTCTCGTTCACCGGCCGGAAGGTGAAGGTGATCTTGCCGGCCTCGCCTTTGACGATTGCGTCCGCCGTGCGCCACTGGTAGGTGTACCAGTTTCCCAGCTCGAACCAGCCGACGCTGCCGCCGCCCGGCTCGCGGTCCTTGGGCAGGTGCTGCTCGGGCCAGCGGCTGCCCCAATACTCCAGCCGCACCTGCTCCGGCGCGGGCGGCGTGGCGGCGAAATGCACCACCACCCTGTGGATCTCGCGCGGGTCCTCCCACATCACACCGTTGCCCCCGGGCAGCGGCAAACCATAGCGCGCGGCCTCAAACGGCTCGGCCCGCAGCGTCAGCCCCAGGCACATCACGCCAAGCGCCACCAGCCAGAGCCCGTAGCCGCCGACGTCAGTCGGCGCAAGTCCCAAAAAACGGCGCGGACTGACGTCCGCGGCTACGGAATTGCGAAGGGGCTGGAACAGAAGGGCCTTTGTGTTCGGTCTCATGGCTTCTCAGAGCGGGCAGTTGATAGCGGCGGGAAGCCAGGATGTCGAGGCCATTCAGAGCGTCCGTGTGCTCCACGGTGCGCGCCATGACCGCGAGTGTAAGCACAGGTTGTGACCGCAGAACCCTGTGACTCTCAGGCCGACGGGCGGTTGTTTGCCGGTGCGCAAGCCTGTCTCGGGCAGCCTACCGGCTCAGGCGCAACATCTCGCCCTGTTGCGGGCGAAGCGTGATCTGCCAGCCGGCGCGGGAGGGTCTGGCGGGCGTCCCTGAAACCAACTCCTGTGCGGCTGCGACACGCCTCCAGCCCAGTGCCTTAAGGTCCACCATCACCCTCCCGCTCTGGGTTTCAGCGGTGTCGTTGAGCAGAGTCAGATACGCGGTCTCGTCGGGTCCCGGGCCAAAGCGCTCGACGAGAATCTTCGGATTGTCACATGCGGCGTGGGTCACGGGCTGCCAGCCCGCCGCCGCGAGCTGTTGCAGCAGCGGGATATACTTCTTGAACAGCGCGCGGTCGCGCTCATACCACTTCCTGCCTGACAGCCAATACGGGTCCTTCGAGGCGGCTTCCTGGTCGAAGAACCCGGGCCACACGCCGTAGAAGAGGCAGCGCTGAAAGTAGCGCTCGACCAGATCCGGGGTGAACTTCGCGTAGTCGGTGTTCATCAGCAGGCAGTAGGGCTTCCGGCGGCAGAGGGCGCGACGAAAGCTCATCACCGCGTCCGGGTCCGGGAGGTATTCGCCGTGATGCAGCCAGTTGACCTCGGTGCCGAGGACGTCGAGCTGCGGGGCGGGGAAGGCGAACTGCCAGAGGACGGCGTTCGCGAACATCAGCTTGCCCTGCTCGCGCATTTCGGCGGCGGTGTCGCGCGCGAAGGTCCAGGTGTTGAAGATCATCAACTGGCAGACCCGCCCCTCGCGGTCGAACACCAGCGGCGCGCGCGCGGTGCGGAAGTGCTCCCGGCGGTAGTTCAGCTCCGCGCAGGACATCTCGAACGAGTCCAGGTAGACGCCATCCAGGCCGGGCGTTGGTTGAGGGTTGAGGATCGAGGGTTGATGGGGTAGAGGGCCTTGTCTTGGCTCGTTCTTCTTGAAGGCCGCCTCAATGTGCTGGCGCATGACCATTGCCTTGTTGAACGGGCGCTCGGGAGTGGTGGGCAGGTCCGGGTCGGGATTTAGCGTGAAGACGCCGCCATCGCACCACGGCGCCTTGACCAGGTAGAGAGAGAGCCGGCCTTCGCTGTTCTCGACACCGCTGGTGAGCGTGGCCGCCGCCATTTGGGCCTGATCCTCGCCCCGGGCGCTCCCCAGATCGTTGGTCAAGACCGACATGGCGCTCTCGTAAGTCCGGGGCGCGTCGCCGGGCATTGCCAGCCAGTGGCTCATGGGCTCCACATAGACGAAGCTGGCGATGCCGTGCTGGTCGTCAAACGCGACGTTGGGAGCGCCTTCCTGAAAGGCAAACCCGAAGTCCTCGTGGTCGGGCACCCGGGCGATGTCGGCGAACGGCATCCAGATGCCCTCGCGGGCGACGCGCCTGGTGAAGTGTTGGGGGAAGATGTCGTAATACTTCTGGAGCGCGGCGCGGAAGCCCCATTGCGGGTCAAAGCGGTAGATCACGAAGCGGAACTCAGCACCGCTGGGAAGCCTCGCGGTGTCCTGCGTCAGCCCGAAGTCATAGGCGATAAAGAACTGCCTGGTGCCGGCGTGATAGACCAGCCGGTATTGGGCCGGGTGATCCATGTCGAGTCCCAGCGCCAGGCCGCAGCGGTCATTCCACACCGCGGCCAGGGGATAAAGCGACATCTTGCCGTTCGCGCCGCACCGAAGGTTGATGGTGTTGGCGAACTCGCCGCTGCCCGCGATGCGGCGGCTCCGCCGCGCATCATCCCCCCACTGCCAGCCGGTTGCGTCCAGCGGCAGCGCAAAGAGGAGCGTGACGGCGCGATCTCGGCCCGTCGTGTCGGTCACGCAGCCGGTGATGGCAATGTGGTCCCGATGAGGCGCCAGGTCGGCCACCAGTTTGAGGCCAAGTTCCGTGCATCCCCCGGCGGTGAAGGCGTAAACGTCTGAGTCCGCGGCGTAATCACGGGCCAGGAAGCCTGATGGTGATGTCGCCCCCACTTCCTTCCCATCCACTCGCAGCGAGGTGATGGCAGTGTCGCGCAGAGTCATTCGTAATCCGTCGCGCGTGGAGACCTTGCGTTGCGGGGCTTGTGTCTGGGGCGGCGCAAGCGTGAACTCCTGCAGCGGCACGCCCTGAAACAAGAGCGCCCCTGCCGGGGTTGGGACCTCTTCCACGGAGGCGTCGTCGAACCACACCTTGCCGGTGTGACCGCGAAACAGGCAATGCAACGTCAATAGCCTGACCGGTTTGTCCGGCAGCAGCACAAACTCGCGTTTCTCCCAGTCGTGCGAGCCGCAGGAAAAGCTCGCCGTCTGCCCCCAGAGAGAGGTGCCATCCGCATGGATAATGTCCACGTAGAGCGAGTAGCCGTTGTCAGGGCTGCCGCTGACGTTCTCGGCCCGGCTCCAGCCCCGGACAATGAAGGGCGCAATGTTGGTGCGGTTGAGTGTGAGCGTTTGGCTGATGCCATGTTCGCCGCCGCCTTCTGTTCGCTCGCAAACGACACACTGGGAGCCGGCGCGTCCCGCCCCCGGCGCCGGGCGATAACCCTGCTGCCAGGCAAACCAAGGCGCCGGCTTTTCCGGAAGAGGGTCTTCGAAGGCGCCGTTTACCAGCAGCGGAGTGCCGCTGTTCGTGGCCTTCACGACCCGCATCGCCGGTGTCCCGTCACACACAGCCAATGCGGCTGCGAGCACGAGCGCGGAGAGTGATGTGCGGTTCGTCATGCCGTGAGTTCAAAGCGGTTCTTACTCCCGCGTTCCCAGTGCACCTCCTTGGCCACGTTCTGGCCGTCGGGCAATTGGGCAATCACACGGTGTGTGCCGTAGTAGGCGCGCAACTTCACCCTGCCCCGGGCATCAGTCGACTCCTCTGCCCGGGTCCACCACTGTCTTTTGATCAACGCCATGAGCTGATCGTAAACAGGCTTGGGAGACATGTCCCGCCGGAGCCAGCCCGCGGGCGCGCCTTGCCATGCGCCCAGGTCGGAGAAGTCCCACCACGTGATCGCCTGCACCGCCGGGTGTGCAAACAGCGCGGTGTAGAATTGCACCGTGCGTTCCGCCTGCCGGGCCTCACCCTCGGCGGTGGTCGGTCCCCAGTTTTGGCCAGGGCCCTTATGCTGGCCGCTTACGACAGTGGTTTCCGTAAAATGGAGTGGCAGACCCAGTTTGCTGTAGGTGTCACAGATGTCCCAAACCTTGTTCAACTGCCACGCGCCCCCGTGCATGTGACTCTGGATGCCGACGGTGTCAAACAGCAACTGGCCCTTGTCCCGCAGCCGTTCCAAAATAGAGTAGTAGGCGGGTTCGGTGAGGTAATCATTCACAAGCAACATCGCGCGCGGGTTGGCCGCGCGAGCGGCTTTCAGATGCTCGGCAACATAGGGGACAGCCCCCAACGACACCGCCCAATCGGCCATCTTCGTCTTGTTAGGCTTATTGGTAAGGTGTGTTGCTTCGTTGACGACATCCCAGATGTCAATGCGGCCCTGGTAGCGGGAGACGATCTCGCGAACGCGCGCCACGGACAGGCGCTCGATCTCCTTCGGGTTGTCGGGGAGCCAATCCGGCGAGCCTGCTGGGTGGTCCCAAACGAGGGGGTGGCCTTTGCAGGTCATGCCGTGCTCGCGTGCCCAGGCGGCAACCTCGTCCGTGTAATGATAGTTCGCCTTGCCGCGTTCACGTTCATACCTCGCCCAGTAGAAGCCGAGTGTGCAGTAGTTGAGCAGCGAGACGAATCGCTGCCGATATTGTTCCTCCAGGTCGGGCTTGCCGCAGCCTCCGAACAGGAAGAAGTTGCAGCCGAAGAGAAAATCGTGGCGGAGCTGCTCCACCCGGACCTTTGCCCCTCGCACCGGCTTGCCTCGTGCATTGCGGACGAGGATATCTCCGTCGCCCATGCGGTGCTGCGCAATGCGTGCTCGGGTTTGGGCAAGGACTTCATCGTCCGTCGGTTTGGGCTTCTCTGCCTGAGTGCCCCAGGCGGGATGGCTGAGCAGCAGAGCGCCGGCGCTGGCCCCGGCTTTGAGGAACACTCGTCTATTCACGGCGATAGGAAATAACAATAGACTTGAGGGCTAAAGCCAAAAGTGTTCAAGCCAGACGAGGACGCCTGCTCTGCAAGCGGAGGCAACGCATGCCGCTTGTTCCTTTGTCACCCTAGCCTCTTGCTCCGAGGTGTGCGGACCTCCCCAACCAGCCACACCAGCAGCCCGGGGCCCGCAAGGGGCAGTTCTAACCATAACGGCCGTCGCTTTGCTGAGATCACGCACTGCTGACGGCGCTGCCGGGTCGGCTGTCAGGACTTCGGTTGGGAGAGGCGGGCGATGTCGGGCTGGGCGGGGTCGAGGTCGGCGGGCAGGTAAGAGAACAGTTCGGCGTTCTTGAGCCAGAACCGTATCTTGTAGTCGCTCGCTTTCTGCGCCGCGGTGAACGCAGAGGATTTCCATTTCAGTTCGTGGCGGACGGAATCCCCCTGGAAGGTGACGCAGTTTTCCTTCGAGAATCCAGGCACCACTTTGTTGCGCCGGTCGAGGATCTCGGCCGTCACATATCCGTTCGTGCCGGTGCGGGCGTTGATGGTCACCACCGGGCGGCGGAAGGGATCGCGGCGGCCGATGAGCCAGCCTTCGTTGATGCCGGCGCGCATGGAGCAAAAGCCGTCGAGGCGCAGTGTCGCCAGACCGATGGCGGCATTCACGCGCTTGTCATCGTGCAATCCATCGCAGCCGCCGTAGTAGAAGTAGAGCTTGTCGCCGACAAGGACAGGCGCGCGCGCTGTGACGATCATGCCGGCATCCCATTGGCCCTTGGCGCCGCGCGGGATGAACTGCTGCCGCCCGGCAGCGCGGGTCCAGTTGATGAGGTCCCAGCTCCAGGCCAATTGCACCTCCATGGTGCGAGGTGAATCCTCCTGGGCTTCGTGGAGCTTCTTGACCGAATAGTCGCCGGACTTGAAGTAGCGGGCGTGGTACATCCACGGCTGGCCGATGTAGAGGCCCTGGTAGGGAAACACGGGCATGCCGTAAATCTGGGTGGCATCCGGGTCGAGATCATCGGCGGCGAAGAGCGGGCCCTCGTAGGGTTTGGTCCAGGTCAGCGCGTCTTGGGACCACCCGACACCGACGGCACGGCCGCGGCGGCTGCGGGTTTTCCAGGTCACGGTGTAGCGTTTCTGGTAAGGATCATAGAAGAAGTTGACGACATCGGACGAGGTGAAGAGCGCCTTCTTCTCGGTCTCGGGGACATACTTCCAGTGCAAGCCGTCGGGCGAGAAAGCCACGCGGGCGTGCCCGGCTTTGCCGTCAAAACCGAACAGGGCGTAGCGCTTGTCCGGATCGGCGGGCTCGGGGCAGCGGAGGACGCTGGGGTTGTGGCACTCGCCACCGCCCACCTCGCGCTGGGCGGCGGACAGGCAAAAATTGTTGGCCTTGGAGCCGTTGAACTCGATGATGCCAAGGTCGGGTTTGGTCCAATGGATGCCGTCGATCGACTCCGCGTACCCGACGTGGTTGCCTTTGGTGAGGACCTGATACCAGAGTCGCAGCTTGCTGCCGTCCCGGGCAACGGTGCCATAAACGTAAGGGCCGGTGATGGCAGCGGGCACGCTGTCCCAGGGCTTGTCGCTCTTGAGCACGGGGACGGGATGCTTCTCGGCGGCGTGAAAGACGCGGGCCAGGCCCTGCTGTTCCTCGACGGCCCAGGCATCGAGGAAGAGCCGCCGCCAGTGGCCTTGGCCGGGACCCGCGAGCGCGGTTTCGAAGGGCGTCCCCGCGGAATCGGTTTGCGCGAACGCCGGGGTGAACTGCCAGGCGGCGGTGCCGGCGGCAGCGGCGGCGGTGAGTTGGAGGAATTGGCGGCGGGAGAGGGTATGATTGTTCATAGGTCACTGTTGGATTTTACGCAGGTCGAGATTGAGCGGCCGTGCATAGACCGGCACGCGGGCGATAAGGGAGTCAAAGCCCAGCTGGCTTCCAGCATTGGCGCCGGGCCTGTTGGCGGCCTCGAACCGCAAGACGTGCTCGCCCGCGGTCAACTGGCGCATGCCCCAGCGGTGCGGCGTGACGCCCACATCTTCCCCGGCGAGGGTCATCACCGCCATTTCCTGGCCGTCGAGCAGGACACGATACCGGCCACCCTCGGGCCCGTGGACCATTTGGCCGACCAAATCCGCTGCCTCCGCTTTGTCGGTCGTGAAGCGCAGTTCCATCCACCCGTCAACCTCGGCGGGCGTGAACGCCAGGAACTTGTCGCCTGTGACCTTGCCGCGCAGATCCTGGGTTGCCGCGGCGCCGTCGGAATGCCGGCCGCTCTTGAGGGCCTGCCAGCCGACCACCAGCGGGCGCTCGTTGAAGGGAAGCCGCTCCGGCCCCGCCGGCAGCACGGGCCAGGGCTTGTGCGGCTCGGTCTGATACCAGAGCGCCACCGACGACATCAGATCGTCGCGCTCGATAAACCCATTGCGCTTGCCATCCGGGAGGGTCACCGATCCCTTGTGCTCAATCTCCACGCGCAGCGAGTTGGTGAATACCACGGGGTCGGTCAGATGAAAGCGATACGCCGTCCCGCGGTCGCCTGCCTTTTGGCCTTCCCATAAGGGCGTGCCATAGAAGGGGCCGTCCTGTTCGCGGAATCCCCACGCATCACAGAAGTAATCCTCGGTGCCGGTGCCGCGCAGGCTCGGTTCGGCTTCGCCGTCAATGAAGAAGAAGTCGTCTCCCTCGCCATACCAGCCGGCGGACATGTGATAAACGCTCTGAATGGTGCCGACGTAATGTCCGTGCCCCTTGATGTCGGCCAGCAGGTAGTTGCGGCCCATGACGCACGGATGTTCCTGCCGGTACATGGCGTGGAAGTATGCGGTGTTGGCCGGCAGCGTCTCATGCTCCTGCCAGTCCACGTAGTAGTACAACGAGCGGCACGGCTCCTTGCTCTCGTTGGTCACCGTGATCCTGGCCGACTTGCGGAAGGGCATCGGCCAGTAGCAGTTGCGTGCCCGGCCCTCCGACGTGGCGCGGATCGGAATAGACATAAAGGGTTTGTCCACTCCGTGGCCGATGCCGAAGAAGTCGCCCACCGGGCATTCGACGCTAGGATGTTCCTCGCCGTCCCAGTAAATGCGCAACGTCAGCAGCCGCGAGTAGAACGGCGCCTTGTGCGAGATGGTGAACCAGATGTGCGTGATCATGCCCGGACCTTCCAACTCCACGACTGTTAGCGTTCCGCCCGCCTCGATGCCACGCCGGTCGCTGTTTCCGGAGTGCCAGTTCGGGTCGGAGGAGGAGTCCCGCCGGGTGCGGAAGTCCTTGAGCTGCTCCAAGCCCGCCAAAGGACTGCCCGAGACGGATAGCTGAGCCTCGGCGGGGGCGACCAAGCCGACGCAGGTGAGGGCGAGGAGCAGAGAACGAGCATTCATGGCTACGTGGAGAAGTCCAACAAACTGAGGTTCCGGTTCGCAGTCATGAGCTTCGAAACTAAAGGGCTGACGCTGGTTTGTCTACGTCGCAATGACAGTGGGCCCGGACTGCGCCCCTCTGCCAGTGCAGCACAGGACCCAGCAGTTCTCCAACGGGTGAGATTGCGTCTAGGCCTGCCGATCCCGAACACGGCTGCTTTTCCGGCTCGTTACTGCCGCCAATGGTAAGGGTAGGAAATGCCCGCCCCAAACCGAATCCTCAGCACCACAATCCACTACTCCAGTGCCCTACTCCTGGACCGAATAGCCGCCCCGGTGTGACAACGCTGTGACACCCGCGATACCCCGGTGTGGTTCCCATGGGGGCCGACCCCCATGGGAACCACACCGGGGTCCCGCCGGATTGGCACCGTCCCAACGCCGGGGTTGGCTTGGGGGCCGGGTGCCTCAGACCTGGGGAATGGGCGGAGCCAGTAGTTGGGGCGGCAGGCGGCGGGCGTGGACGGAGATACCCGATTTGAGGTGCAGTTCTCGAATCCACCAGCCCGGTGAGACGATTCTAACAGGTAATGGCTGGGTTGATTCCGCGTTTTGGGTAGGCCATAAGCTGGAAGATCTGCAAAATCAGGCACTTAGCAAAGGCAGGCTACTGCCCCGCCTTTCAATGCTGGGTGAGTGGGTTCCGCAAATCGCTGAGGATTGAGGTTGTATAACACAGCATGACGAGAGCGGTTACCCGTAATCGCTTTGCCGGCGCACAATAAGCAATCTGTCAGTTCAGTCAGTTTGCGGGTGCCTGAAAGGCCAAAGCAACGACCTTACTGTGGGCGGGCGCGATAGAAGCGCCACGGTTGACCCGGTGCAGTTGGATCAATGAACTCCACCAAAACTGCGTCGTTGGTCACCCAGCCTGCCGTGCTCCAGGTCTTCAAGTCCGCACTGGACTGCAGCAGGTAGGTTTCGCCCGGCTCGCCATAGACCAGGCAATGAAACCGGCGATCCGGCAAGACCGAAGGGGACCGCAATTCGAGCCGGTGAACGACGGCGACGGCGAAGGGGTTGAGTAGTGAGCCTCCGGAGGCCAGCACGGCTTGTTCGCCAGTGGTGCCATCAATTTGCACCACGGCGCCACTACCGCCGTTGGCAATCAATACGCGCCCGCCGGACGCCGTGGCAATGCCGGTAGGCAGGCTCAAAAGGTTGTTCGTGGCCAGGACAGTTTGCGCGCCGGAGGCTGGGTCAATGCGCAGCACGGAATCGAAAGAGCCGCCCCCGAACGTGGCCGCATCCGAAACGACCAGCATGCCGTTCTTGTCCATGGCGATGCCGACCGGAGCCACGAGGTTCGCGCCGCTGCTGACGATGGTCTGTGCGCCGGAGGCAGGGTCCAACCGCACGATGCGGCTGGCCTGACCGGCCAACGCGGACAAGTCCGCCACGAAGATATCCCCGTTTGGCGCCACGGTGACACCAGCCGGCAACACCAGGCTGCCTCCCGAGGAAAGCACAGAGATAGCGCCACTGACCGGGTGAACATGTTTAATGCCCTCCACGCCGTCGGCCACCAGGATCGAACCGTCGCGCTCGACGGCAATGCCGATGGGACCAAGCGGAGTCGTGGAGAAGTTGGTGGCGGCGGCGAGAACAGTCTGGGCCCCGCTGGCGGGGTTGACACGGAGCACGCCGCTGAGCTGGTCCACCAACAGGATGGAGCCGGACGGCTCGATGGCGATGCCGTGCAGGTCGGTTAAGAGATTGCTCTCCGACAGAACAAACTGCGCGCCGGCGGTGTCAATCAGCACCAACCGCCGCCCGCTGGCGTCGGCAACCACGATATCCCCCGGGTCCAGATTCGGTCGGATGGTAATGGTGAAGGCGGCGGGGACGGAATCGAGTGTTCCGTCGTTGGCGACAAAGCTGAAGACGTCCGTGCCGATGGCGCCGGGATCAGGGAGGTAAACGAAGGCGCCGGTGGCGGGATCGGCGATGGATACTGCGCCTTTGAGGGAATTGGTGACCACCCGGTAATTCAGCGTTTGGGGTGGCAGGTCGGGGTCTGTGGCCGACAAGAGGCCCTGAAACGGCTGGTCTTCCATCGTCGTTCCTGAACCAGCGAAAGAAGTGGGCGCTTGATTTTCGATGGTAAAGGTGAACACGCCGGGCGAGACCGCGTCCAGTGTCCCATCGTTGACCTGGAACACGACCGTATCGTCGCCGGTCTGGCCGATGGAGGCGGTGTAGCTGAACGCGCCGGTGCTTGTGTCGGTTAGAACAAGTGTTCCTTTGGTGCCGTTTGTCAACACACGAAATGTCAGTAGCACGGGCGGGCAATCGGTGTCGGTCACGCTGAACACACCGTTGAAGGTCGCGTTAAGCCCGACGTTGGCAGTTCCGTTGAACGCAACGGGAGGATGATTGGCAGGGGCAACGTTAATGCGGAAGGTGTAGGTGGTATGTTCGCCCGTGGGAGTTACGCCACCGTCCGGATCGGACACATTAAAGGTGAAATCGTCGTTAGTGGCGCAGGCTCCGTCGTGCAGATAGCTGAGGCGGTCCAGGTTAATGTCCTCCTGGGTGAATGTGTCGCCGGCCAGCAGGTTGGTGCCGTTTAATCGGAGCCACCCATGGTGGGGCGGCCCGCCCATTCCTCCGGGAGCAACCGTGTAGGTCAGTTGCGCGGCGGGGTTTTCGGCATCGCTGGCCGCCAGCAACGTGTTTCCGACAATCCGCGCCGCACCTTGCGTGGTGTACAACGGGTCGTTGCGATCAAGCCGCGGCGGATTGTTGACCGTGAGCAGGAAAGGTTGACTGCTGGTCGCGCCGCCATCCGTGAGGGATACAGTGACAACGGTCTTTCCGGATTGGCCGGCGAGCGGGTAAGCGCGGAGAAAGGCCGCATTAGCCGCCGTGCGCGTGATCGGGATGTTGCCATTTGGCAGGAGGGCTTGGTTGGTTGAGACACAGGGCAGGATGGACACCGACGAAGCCCCCGTTTCCGCATCCGTGAAGGTGAAGTAAATCGGGCCAACGGAGGTGTTTCCGGGCACTGACACATCCGCAAACGGTCCGCTGGTGAACACCGGCCGGGTGTTCTCGTAGAAGAAGCCGCCGGCAAAAGAGGTGTAGGCCGTGCCGCCGCCGGCGGGTGTGGATTGGGCGTCGTAGAACTCCAACGCCGGATAATAGGGGCCGGACAACGAGAACGACGCCTCGAAGAGCATGTTCGCCTGAAAAACCAGATCCGGAGTCACCACCAGCACCGCACCGATGTTGTCGGGGAGCCCCAAACCCGCGGCGTTCATCAAGGACAGCGGAGCGTCATAGACATCTTTAACGCGCAGCGTGAACCGCGTGTAAACCGTCGTCATGTTTGGCGGCAACCGGGTCTGGCCCGTCCAGACGAGGACCCCGCCTGGCAGATCGGAGAGATTGGAAGCGTAGCTCAGAATTTCCGCCGGAAGATACGGCTGCGGGAATGGCGACCGCACGAACGAGAGGCGCACCCCCTGGTTGGTGGCTCCCCAATAAACCACCGCCGAATTGGCCAGTGCCACGTTATAAAGATACCAGGTTTTGCCACCGGTCCGCCCGATGGCGCCTTCATCAGGCGAAGATGATTCTGAGAAGGAACAGTCAAGGGGCGGAGGGAAGAACGGGCCGGCAATGATCGAGTCCGTCGGCCGCACCACGAAACCGCCGGCGCTGGCTCCCACACCGCCAGGACCGGCCACGACAATCTGTCCGTAGGCGGTTCCGGCCGGAACGACCGCGGTGATCTGGTTGTCAGAAACTACGGTGAACTCGGCGATAATCCCCTCAAATCCCACATAGGTGACCCCGGTCAGGTTGCTGCCTGTGATCGTCACGATCGTGCCGGGGGTGCCGACGACCGGCGAAAACGAGGAAACGACCGGCCGCGCAGCCAGGGTGGTGAAGGCGGCATCCGTGCCGTCGGTGCGGAACACGACGTTGCTGGCCACGAGGCGGTAGTGGTAGGAGGCCAAATGGGTCAGATTGCTGATCGCAGCACTCACAGTGACGGCGCTGGAACCGCCGGCAAGGGGCTGAACCGGTGTGACGTTTCCATAGCTGGTCGTGGCACCCCACTCGAACCAGGCCGTGGCGTTGGTGCCGTGCGGATTCACCGTCCCTCTTAGAGTGGCCTTCCAAGCGCTCACATTGCTGGCGGCCAGGGTCGTGACGGTTGGGGGCAGCAGCAGGGTCAGGGTGGCAACACTGCTGGTGGCGCTGCCGTAATCGTTGGAGATGATTACCCGGTAATCGCCAATGCTGGACGGTTGCGCGTTGGTTATCAACAGCACGTCGTTGGTCGCCCCAGCCAGGTTGGCGGAGTTGAATTGCCATTGATACGCAAGCACACCCGGGCCCGTCGCGGTGACGACGAACGTGGCGTTGGAGCCGAGAGGGACATTCTGGTTTTGCGGTTGCTCGGTAATGATGGGAGACGAAATGGTCAGCGCCGCGACACTGCTGGTCACGCTGCCGGTTTCGTTGGTCACAATTACCCGGTAATCCCCGACGTAGGACAACTGCACGTTGGTCAACGTGAGGCTGGCTCCAGTGGCTTCGCTCAGGTCGGCGTTGTTGAACTGCCACTGATAGGACAGCGAGCCCAAGCCAACGGCCGTGACCGCGAACGTGACCTCAGACCCAATGGCGACGCCGCGGCTTTGCGGCTGCCCTACAATCACCGGCGATTGCGTGAGGGAAAAGTCGTCGCAAAAATAGCTGCCGCTGCCGCCAGGGCCGGATGCGTTCAGCGAGACCTTGTTGAAACCAATGTTCTCGTTGGTTCCGGAAAAGAGGACCGCACCATCCAGCGTGACGATCTGGTTGGTGGGGCCGGTGGTGATGGAAAACAGGTGCCAGCCCGGAGCGCGGGCGCCGACAGAGCCGCTGCTAATGTGCGAGTTCCAATAATAATTGCCGTAGTCCCAATCCTGCACCCCGATCGAAGCGCTCTTCGCCGCGGTGGTGTTCTCCAGGACAAAGGACGCATAGCAATAGAACACGCTGTCATAGAACCACACGCTGGCAGTGCCGAATTCCGCCTCCGCAAAGACATGGTTCAGGCTCAGCCCCAACTGCCCGCCGGTCGTGCGCGTCATGCGGACAGATTGCGTGCCGGTGTGAGGCTGGAGCGAGGAGGGGGCGATGGTGCCGTTCTGTTGCTGCGCCGTCCAGAACGGGTCCAGCGCGGCGCCTTCAAAACCGTCGTTAAAAGCTGTCGCAGCCTCCGCGCACAGGGGAAGCGCCAGCGACAATAACAGAATCCTCGTCTTCAAGTTTCGTGCAATCGTCTTCATGGTCTTGTTGAGTGGTGCCGACGCGGGTAGGCGATTTGAATCAGAGGGCCACAGCCCCCTGTCTTTTTTTCATTATCAGCGGTAGCGCCAACATCGCTGTGGATGAGGAGCGTGGATGGAGGGGTTTGTGGATGCAAGGGATTTCTACAGCCAGAAGCAATTCCAGTTCATTAAAGTACAGAGTGTCAGCAACTCCAAGATGTCTTTGATATTTGGTAGCTTTCCAAAGGCCGCAGAAACCCCTAGGATGAAGGCGATGGCGATTCAGCAGAAGGAACAACCCATGGCCGCAACCACCGGTTTCGACAACGAGCGCTACCTGGAGCAACAGAGCGCCGCGATTCTGCAGCGCGTTGACGGTGCCAACCAGAAGCTCTACCTCGAGTTCGGCGGCAAGCTGCTGCTGGACTATCATGCCGCGCGGGTGCTGCCCGGTTTCCAGCCCGAGGTGAAGATGCGGCTCTTGCAGCGGCTCAAGGACCGGGCGGAGGTGGTGTTGTGCATCTACGCGGGGGATATCGAGAAGAAGAAGATGCGGGCGGACTTCGGGATCACCTATGACACAGACGCGCTCAAGACGATTGACGAACTCCGGGAATGGGGCGTGACGGTGCGGGCGGTGGTGATCACGCGGTTTGACAATCAGCCGGCGGCGGTGGCCTTCAAGAACAAGCTGGAACGGCGGGATATCCGCGTCTATACGCACCGGGCGACGAAGGGTTACCCGACGGACGTGGACATGATTGTCAGCGAGGAAGGCTATGGGGCAAACCCGTGGATTGAGACAGAGCGGCCGATCGTGGTGGTCACCGGGCCGGGGCCGGGGAGCGGAAAGCTGGCCACCTGCCTGTCACAGCTTTACCACGAGCACAAGCGTGGGCGAAAGGTGGGCTACGCCAAGTTCGAGACGTTTCCGATCTGGAACCTGCCGTTGAAGCACGAGGTGAACGTGGCCTACGAAGCCGCGACCACCGAGCTGAAGGACGTAAACCTGATTGACCATTTTCATCTGGAGGCCTATGGGCAAACGGCGGTCAATTACAACCGGGACATCGAGGCGTTTCCGCTGCTGCGGCGGATCATTGAGCGGATCACGGGCGAGCCGTCGTTCTACAAATCGCCGACGGACATGGGGGTGAACCGGGCCGGTTTCGGAATCGTGGACGACGGGATGTGCCGGCAGGCGGCCCGGCAGGAAATCATCCGGCGCTATTTCAACTACGCCTGCGAGTACGCGATGGGGCTGGTAGAGCGTGATTCAGTGGAGCGGGTGGAGTTGATCATGCGGAACCTGGAACTGAGCACGACGGATCGCCGGGTGGTGGCTCCGGCGCAGGAGGCCGCGCGCGCGGCGCAGTCGCGGGGCAAGGGGAGCGACGGTTTCTTCTGCGGTGCGGCCATCGCGTTGAAGGATGGGAGGATTGTCACCGGCATGAACTCGCCGCTAATGCACGCCGCCTCGAGCTTGGTGCTCAACGCGGTTAAGATGCTTGCCAACATTCCGGATACGATTCATCTCCTGCCGACTAATGTGACCCGGTCGCTCAGCCATTTCAAAACAGACGTGCTCAAGGGAAAGGTGACCAGCCTGGACCTGGAGGAGACCCTTATCGCGCTGAGCATCAGCGCCCTGATGAATCCGGCCGCGGAGGCCGCCATCGAACATCTAAAAGTGCTCCACGGTTGTGACGTCCACCTCACGCATATCCCGTCGCCCGGTGACGCCGCCGGTTTGCGCAAGCTCGGCGTGAACGCCACCAGCCAGCCGGAATTCGCCTCAAAGTACCTATTTGTGAGCTGACGCGGAGCACGATTCCGCCTGGCCTCTCCCGAGAGGACGGTTGGATGGGCACCCTGGCAGCGGCAAGCCGCGTCCTCCCGCTTGCGCCACCGCATTAGGGTGGCGCAACAACGGTCAAAGCTGCCGCTCGCAATTTTGCGCGCGGCCAAGGGCAGTAAGGAGTCGCTATGCTCAGCCGCCGGCGCTGGCCAGCTCTTCATTCGTCGCGACGTTCACAATCTTGAACTGCTCGGCGTGAAGAGAAGGTTCGGCGCGGAAGGAGAGCTTGCCGAAATAGCGCTTCTCCATCTCGATGAGGTGCTTCTCGTCTTCGGTGCGGAGGCGTTCGAGGATGGTCGGGTGCACGACGATGCGTAACTGGAAATCCGACTCGTCGCGCGAACGGCGCTTCAGGATTTCGCCGAGCTTGCGCTGGATCTCGACGCTCATTGTGAGTGCGCTTTTGACTTTGCCGCGGCCTTTGCAGTAGGGGCAATCATCATACACGGCGGCATTGACGCTCTCGGAGTGGCGCTGACGGGTCATTTCCATCAGGCCGAGCTGAGAGATGGGCAAAACATGAGTCTTGGCTTTATCACGACGCAGCCCCTCCTTCATGCGCTGGTAGACCTGTTGCTGGTCACGGCGGGACTTCATGTCAATGAAATCGAGCACAATAAGTCCGCCCATGTTGCGCAGGCGAAGCTGGCGGCTGATTTCATCGGCCGCCTCGAGGTTCACCTTCAAGATGGTGGATTCCTGGTCTTTGCCGCCCTTGTGGCGGCCGGTGTTGACGTCAATAGCGACGAGCGCCTCAGTCTCGTCCACGACGATGTAACCGCCGCTCTTCAAATGAACCTGGCGGGAGAAAGCGTTCTCCAGTTGCCGGGTAATGCTGAAGCGGTCAAAGATCGGTTGAGGGTCGCTGTAAAGGATGATCTTTCCGGCGGAACGCTTGGAGATTCTGGAGATCAAATCCCGCATCCGGTCGCACGCCCTGGGGCTGTCCACCACAATGCGCTCGACGTCTTCGGTTAGGAAGTCGCGCACGGTGCGCTCGATGAGGTCCGGCTCCTGGAACACGCAGCTGGGCGGCGGTTGGGATTTTATGCGCTCCTGGATCTGGTTCCACTCCTCGAGGAGCAGGGCGAGGTCGCGCACAAAGTAGCGTTTTTGCTGGCCTTCGCCGGCGGTGCGCATGATGACGCCCATGCCGTCGGGGATGGCCAGATCGCGAAGAATCTTCTTGAGCCGCTGGCGCTCCTGCTGGTTCTCGATCTTGCGGGAGATGCCGCTTTGGTCTGAGTTCGGGAGCAGGACCAGGTAGCGTCCCGGGAGGACCAGGTTGGTTGTCACCCGCGGGCCCTTAGTGCCGATCGGGCCCTTGGTCACCTGGGCGATGATGTCGCTGCCGGGCGGGTACAGGCGCGGGATGTCCTTTTGCGTAATCTTGGGTTTGTCGCGCCGCTTCCCCGGCCGATCAACAATCTCGACGCCGCTGTCGAAAGCATTGGGCACAATATCCCAGTAATGCAGGAAAGCGTTTTTCTCGAATCCGATATCCACAAAGGCGGCCTTGAGACCGTCTTCCAGGTTTCGCACCCGGCCCTTGAAGATGCTGCCGACCAGCCGTTCCTCGGTCGTCCGCTCGATGGTGAATTCCTCCAGCCGGCCTTCTTCGGAGACCGCGACGCGGGTTTCGAGCGTCTCGGCATTGATGACCACTTCCTTGTGGATGCGTTTGACTGGCTTGATCAGCCGTTGGACCTTCTTGACGAGCGTGTTCGCCGCGGCGCGGATGGTTTCCACAATTCCCTTCGGCGGGTCCTTAACGGGCACTGGGGAGAAGGGTTTGTCTTCCTGCACCTCGGCGGGAGTGCCCGGGTGAGGTTCTCGGAAACGGCCTTTGCCCGGGCCTTTCGCCTCCGGCGTTTCTCGCGGCAGACCTTCAGGTGGCAGGCCCGCGGCCACGTTTTCAGCGCGCTCGATTTCGTGCGCATGGCGGTGCTCAAAGAGCTTCTCAGGCCCGGCGGGCTTGCCCAATGCCTCGGCGCGAGCTTGCATGGCTTCGCGATCGGAGTGGGGCTGTCCATGGCCGAGCCCGCCGCTGGGGCGAAAACGCATGCCGCGCCGTCGCCGGGAAAAACTTCTGTCACTCATAGGTTTAATATGCCTTTCGATAGATAAACACGTTTTGCAGGATGCCCATAGCGATCAACGAGCCGAGCACTGAGGATCCGCCGTAACTTAGCAGCGGCAGTGGCACGCCCGTCACGGGCATTATCCGAATGTTCATGCCGATATTGATGAATACATGGCTGAAGAGCAGGGTTACCACGCCCACCGCCATCAACTTGCCCAGGCGGTCGCGTGCCTGGCCGGCGATTCTGATTCCTGTGAACAGAACCACTCCATACAGCGTGAGCACGGCCACGCTGCCGACAAAGCCACTCTCCTCGGCAATGACGGAGAAGATGAAGTCGTTGTGCGCCACTGATCGCGGCAGGTAGCCGAGGGCATTCTGCGTGCCTTGCCGCCAGCCTTTGCCCGTCAACCCGCCCGAGCCGACGGAGATCAATGCCTGCCGCATGTTGTGCGTGTAATCGGCCTGCTGCTGGCGCAGGCGTGCTCGATCCGCCTTGGACGCGCCGGGAGGCGGAGATTCCTCTATGCCGAAGTACACCAGCAGACGGCGCCGCTGATAGTCTTCCAGTGTAACCTGCCAGTTCTTTGGCGCGAACAGCACATCCACCAGGAACAGGGCACCCAGGATTCCGACCCCGCCGACCAGCCGCAGGAGGTAGCGCCTTGGAATGCCGGCCACGAACAGCATGGCCAGCCCGGCCGGCAGCAGTACGAGGGCCGAGCCGAGATCCGGCTCCTTCAGAATCAGGATGAACGGCACCATCATCAGGCCGAGGGCCTTCAGGAAGATGGACACCACGCGCAGCTCCTCAACCGGGCGACTCAGGAAATGCGCCTGGGCCAGGATGAAGGCGAGCTTGGCAAACTCGGATGGCTGCAGACTGAAGAGGCCGAAATCAAACCATCTCCGCGCGCCGAAACGCACCGTGCCGAAAAGAAGCACCATGACCAGCAGCGCCATGGCTATCCAATAGGCAACCATGGACCACCGGGCCAGCGTGTGATAGTCCACGCAGCAGAGAGCCGCCGCCGCGCCCATCCCGAGCACATACCAGAGGACCTGCCGGAACCAGCTCTGATTGTACCAGGGCGCCAGCCGAGCCGATTCGCTCACCATCGTGGCGCTGTACACGAACGCCCCGCCCAGCAGCATCAAACCCAGCAGTGCAGCCAACTGCAGCCGGTCAATGCGCGACGGACGTTCGTTGAGGCTGACTTCAAACATTGTCGTTAAAGCGCTTGAGCCATGGTTGCGACTTTGCCATCACCGCCCTGGTAGCATGCCTGAATTGCGGTGTAGATCTTCTGGGCGATCGGGGCACTGGTGGCCGCGCCGGAAATGCCGCCTTCGACCATGGTCACGACGGCGAAACGGGGCTGGTCGTAGGGCGCAAAAGATATGAACCAGGTGATGTGGTTCACCAGCGCACCGGCGGCATTCTTCACTTGGGCGGTGCCCGTCTTGCCGGCGATCTTCAGGCCAGGGACGGCGGCCTTGACGCCGGTGCCGTCGGCATCCTCAACATCCGCCAGCATCGCTTCCCGAACGATTTCCAGGTTGCGCGGCTTGACCTGCAGCTCATTTCGCACCCGGACTGTAGGGAAGTAATTCGTCGGCCCGCCGAGCATCGGGTCCATGGGTTCGATGCGGTCCACGAGACGCGGCCACAAGACCTTGCCGCCGTTGGCGATGGCGGCTGTTGCCACGGCCATTTGGATTGGCGTCACGGCCATTTGGCCCTGGCCGATGCACAGGTTGCCGGTGTCACCGTCGTACCAACCCGAGCTGACGGTCTTGAGGCTGGGGAAGATGCCGCTGACTTCCTGGCGGGTGGGAAGCCCGGTTCGCTTGCCAAGCTGGAAACGCTGGCCCAACTCGACGATGTTGGAGATGCCCGCCACGTGCAGGCCGTTATGGATAAAGTAGGCGTTGCAGGAGGCCTTTATCGCGCGGCGGAAGTCATAATCTCCCGGCGTGACCAGGTCGCCAAACCGTTTCCTGCCCACATAGATGTAGCCCGGACTATGCACCGTCGCGTGGCGGTTCAGCCCCGCTTCGAGGCACGCCAAACCGATGATCGGTTTGAATATCGAGCCCGCGGCATAGTTCTCCTGGGTCGCCCGGTTCTTCTCGGCTCCCAGTTCGGTGATGTGCCGCCACTCGGCATGCGACAGGCTGGGAATGTAGGAATTGGGATTGAAGCTCGGCGATGACACCAGCGCCAGAACGTCCCCGTTGCGCGTATCGAGAACTACAGCGGCACCGCGGGCGGCGGGTCCGGCAACTTGCAGGGCCTGCTCGGCTGCCTGCTGAATGCGCAGGTCAAGAGTGAGCACCACATTGGAGCCGGGCTCAGCCGGAATCCAGACATTCTCGGTCTGGCGGTAGCCCATGTTGTTCACCAGAACGGATTTCGCGCCGGCCATGCCGCGCAATGCTCTATCGAATCCGAACTCGACCCCAACCGTGCCGCGGTAATCTGGAAGGCGGAAGGAGAAGAACGCTTCCTCACCCTCCACCGAGCTGTCATCCCGCCGCAAATGGCCAAGGACATGGGCGGCAGTAGTGCCGTGGGGGTAGAAACGGGTGGACTGAACCTCCAGATCTACGCCCATCGGGTTGGTGGACTGTTCCTCGAAGCGCGCGATTTGGGTGGAGTTCAAATCCGTAACCACGGGGTAGGGCAGGGCAAGGCGGGTCTCATAATGCCGGGCGAAGTTGGTGGCATCAATGGAGAGCGGCTGGCGGAGTCGCAGGCTGACCTGCTGCACCACATTGCTGGCGACCTCGTAGCGCGCCTCCCGCCGCACCCGGGCTTTCTCCTTCAGCGTGTACAGGAACTGCTTTCGTTCTTCGCGGGTGAGTTCTCGATTGAGCTTCCGGCTCAATTCCTCCTGCTGCCGCTTCAGCTCGCTGCGGACACGCGCCGCCTTTTCCGTATAGGTGGCATCGAACGCACCGCGCAATTCCTCAAGGTACAAACTGATATTGTAGGTGGGCCGATTCTCGGCCAGAACAACACCGTTCCGGTCAAGTATCCGGCCGCGCACGGCGGGAATGCGCACGGTGCGGAAAGACTGGGTCTGCAGGTTTGCCTGGTAGTCGCGCGCTGACACCACCTGCACCCACCACAGGCCAATGAGCAGGACGCCCATGGCGCACAGCACTACAAACGCGAGCAGCCGCAACTGCGGATCGTCCTTCTTCAGTTGATCGAAGATAAGCATCAGCTTGAAGTGGAGTGAGGCAGTGAGTGAATGCCTGGGTGATGGGGTGAGCGCCTGCCCGGTGCTGGCTCGGCCATTGCTCCGGAATCCCAATATCCTGATAAGCCGCGAGTGATCATAGTCGTCCCCTCCGGATTTCCCGGTCGGGCCGGAAGCTGCTCTGCGTATCGGCGTGATGGACCAGCGTGCGCTGCAGCCACCCGAACAGCTCGAAAAAAATGGGAGTCGCAATGGCCCCGCCCAGGCTCAGGACAATCAGTTGCCAAAGTGTGCCCCAACCCAGCAGCGGCGCGCGGGCCATTGTGAGCAACAGCAGCAGCGTCAAGACCGGCGCCGCCGCGCTGGCGGCCAGGCCCAGGACCACCTGGGCAAAGATCTGGTCGCGCAAAATCAGCTCGCGTTTCAGGTGCAGCGCCAGTCCAATTGCGAATAGCGGGAACACCGTCACCCCAAGGGGGTTGGCGGAGAGGGAGTCAAACCAGAGTCCGCCCAAGAGGGCAAGCAGCGTCACGGTGGTGAGACCGGTGCAGAGGCTGGCATAGACCATGAGTGGCGGCAGCAAGTCCACCTGTGCGCCGAATACATGGCGTATGCCGCCAAACGCGGCTTCCCAGAAGACGGCCAGGTAGGCCGCAACAAGCACCAGCGCTGTGTGAAGCCAGTTCATGGAAACATCACCCACACTTCCTCCAGCGAGTTCAGGTTTGCCGCCAACTTCACGCGCGCCTCGGTGCGCGCGCCGTAGTCCACCGGCTGCACATCCACGATCTGGCCGATTGGAATTCCCTTCGGGAATATCCCCCCCTCACCGCTGGTAATCACCAGTTGCGCCGGTTTGAGATTGGCGGTGCGGGAGAGATAACCCAGCACCACGAGTTCGGTGTCCAGCGGTCCGGCTGCGCCGACAACCCCGATATCGCGGGTTTCGTTCTCGACCCGGGCCGAGACTTTGCAGTTGGGATCACCCAGGAGCGTGACTTGGGAGCGGGTGAGGCTGACTGAGGAAATCCGCCCGACCAGCCCCTCAGTAGTCAGCACTGGCTGGTTCACTCGCACATTATCACGGCTGCCAAGATCAATCTGAAGGGTGCGCCACCAGTTGGCCGGTTCGCGCAGGACTACCCGAGCCAGCTTGAGCTTCCAAGGCGCCTGCCGCTGCCAGCCGACGTGTTGGTGCAACCGGTCATTCTCGCGGGCAATCTCCTCGGCCTGCATGGTCTGCAGCTTCAGCCGCTGGTTTTCCCGGCGTTGGCTTTCGAGGAGCTTGAGCAGTTCCCGCCGCGGCACAATAGCGTCGCCCGCGGCGCCGGCTACGTGTGGGGCGGAGCCGGCCAGGCCGAACAGCGGGACAAACAGGCTGCCGACAGTCAACTTGAGCCGGGCTGCCGTCGGCGCTGGCAAGTTCAGGACCAGCAGCGTCAGCAGCACAACCAGACTCAATGCAATGTAATGTGGCCGTCTAAACATCTAAACAATCGGCAGTGGGCAATCCGCAGCCGGCACGACGCAAATGGCCCGCAAAAGCGGATCACCGTTTACCGATTACCAGCGACTGATGACGACAGGAGGGAGCTAATTGGAATTGGAGGAGACGCGCTTGAGAAACTGGAGTTCCTGCAACACCCGGCCGGTGCCTTCAGCAACCGCGCTGAGCGGGTCGTCGGCGATGTGGACCGGCAGGCCGGTTTCTTCGGCCACCAAACGGTCAACGCCGCGCAACAACGATCCGCCACCCGCCATGACTATGCCGCGGTCCACCAAATCGGCGGACAGCTCCGGCGGACAGCGTTCGAGGGTGATGCGTACAGACTCCAAAATGCTCGACAGCGGCTCTTGCAAGGCTTCGCGAACCTCTTCGGAGCGGATGGTCAGCGTTTTCGGCAGACCAGCGCTCAAATCGCGTCCCTTGACTTCCATTGTTAGTTCCTGCTCCAGCGGAAAAGCTGAGCCAATTCGCATCTTGATTTCTTCCGCTGTGCGTTCGCCTATCATCAAATTATAGGCCCGTTTAATATGCGCCACGATCGTCTCGTCGAATTCGTCTCCGCCCACCCGCAGGCTGCGGCTGAAGACGATGCCGGCCAGGGAAATGATTGCAATCTCGCAAGTCCCGCCGCCGACATCTACGATCATGTTCCCCGCTGGCTCATGCACCGGCAACCCGACGCCGATGGCCGAAGCCATCGGTTGTTCGATCAAATACACTTCCCGGGCGCCGGCATGAGTCGCGGAGTCCTTAACCGCCCGCTTTTCCACTTCGGTAATACCTGAGGGAACCGCGACGACGACGCGCGGCGCAATCAGTTTCCGATGATGGACCTTTTGGATGAAATGGCGCAGCATCGCTTCGGTAATCTCGAAATCAGCGATCACGCCATCTTTCATGGGCCGAATGGCCACGATATTCCCCGGGGTACGGCCGAGCATCCGCTTGGCCTCTTCGCCTACGGCCAGGACGTTGGTCGTCCCGGCTTGAATTGCCACGACCGAGGGCTCTCGCAAAACAATGCCCCGATCCCGCACGTAAACGACAGAATTGGCCGTCCCCAGGTCTATCCCAATGTCATTGGAAAACAGGCTCTTAAGTTGCGCAAACATGAATTCTGCCTAACAAGCCGCGAGATTATGGGTAACCCTCCCCCGCAGTCAAGAGTATTAACCAACCTTTTTGCACCGCCCTTGGTTTCGCAGTTGCCCGCACTTCGCATTGTTCCGGCAAGCCTGTGTAGAGGTTAGGAACTAGTCCGGTAGCCAACCCTGCTGGGAACCTCTAAAACGCTGGGGCCACCGGTGCCGTCCTTCGCAGTCCTGCCGAAAGCCTGGCAATCTGGATCGACGTCACCTGGAACCGTACTACGCCGCGCAAGGGAGCCTCACCGTATACACGCAATATCCACACCGTCTCCACACCGTGGATACAGCCTTGACATCCTTGGGGAATTCCGGCGCAACCCGTTGTCCTTGTGGCGCTTACATCCAATACGACACAGACGGGGCTTCCGGAGGCTAGCAATCCGCACAGCCGTTGCACCTGCGCCCCTGCCATGAGTCCAACTGCATCCCGGGACGAACCTTGGTGAAGCTTGACCTCAATTCTATGAGGTCTTCGAAGCCTTCGAAGCTGGTGCCAGAGGAGGGATTTGAACCCCCGACCAAAGGCTTATGAGTCCTCTGCTCTACCCCTGAGCTACTCTGGCAACCAACGATAGTATCCGTAAATTCCAAGTGTTTGTCAATGCGAGAATAGCCTTATTTTACAGGGTTTTTTCGATGTTTATGAAAAGCCGTCGAGGGCTCTTGGCGACTGCAACAAAGTGCAGGCGGAGGAAGGCAAAAGAAACCAGAACGGCGAATTTGGCAAATAATTTGGCAAATCCTAGGAGGGATCGAGACCGGGGCTATGACGGGTCATGAAGGGTATCGGCAAAGGCCGCGGGAGAGGCCGAGCGATGCCGACGCAGGTGGGGACACCGGCAGCGGGTGCGGTATCTGCGCCTCTTTGCCGCCAGCGGGAAAGTTGCCGGGGCCTATTTCCTGAGGCCCTTGGTCGTCTTGCGCGGATGAGGGGCTGGTTTGGCGCGGTGTGGCATCGGGATAATTTTGGTGCTCCGAGCTTCATGGATGCGGACTCTCCCTGAGAGTTCAGCGTTGAGCTGGCGCAGAAAGTCGAAGTACATCGTGCCAACCGCTTCTTCCCGGCGATTATCAGTTGCCGCTTGGGCCAGCAAAGCCTTCCATTTCTGGAGCAGGTCCTCGTAGCCGGGAAATCTCTGCGCAACCTCAGTGATGGCGGAAGTCAGGCGATAGCTAAGCAACTGCACTTGGCCGCTCTTGTGCGCGGCCAAGGCCGCCCGGAGCATAAGGGCAAAACAGAGAGCAACGGTCTTCCCGGCGTCGAAATAGTTCGGGATGAACCGGTCAGGATCGGATTGGTCGTTGGCCCGGGTGCGCTCGAAGGTTTCCACAGTGTAAGGTTTGCCGGCCGTGTCAATCGGCGGAGCGGCGACGTCGCCGCGCATCAACCAGTCCAGGGAGATACCGGTCTTGGTCACCAAGCACACGGCGAGTTTCTCGCTAAGTTTCAACTTGTTGAGCTCAATGGCCTGAATCGTTGGCCGAGAACACTCGGCCAAGTCAGCCATCTCCTTTTGTGTGAGTCCCAAGAATGTTCTGAGGACAGCCAACGTGTGCAAACGGGATGATGGACGCATATGGTGAAAGAATAGCATGTACGCAAAGTCGATCAACATTTTTCTTGGAAGGAATATGCAAACGAGATATGTTTTGAGAAGACGTGGGCGGTTCCGTGGAACCGGGTGCCGCCCGGTGGAAGGCCGGTGAAGTCGGCCGTCAAAATGATGGAAAGGAAAGTGATGCAGAAGATGGTAAGTGAAAATGACGTGAGGGGAAAGCTGCTCAACGCACAGCAGTTGCTGGATGCGTTGTTCGAAACGGAGTGTCGGCCCAGCATGCGATGGTTGCGGTCCCAGACGAAGGCAAGAGCGATCCCGCATATTCGCCTTGGTCACCTGGTGTTCTTCGACTTGGAGATGGTAAGGAGCGCACTGGCCGCACGGAACCTGGTGAGGGGACGAATGGTGCCGTCAGGCAACAGGGACGCACAATGACGCTGGCATTAGCCAAGCCCGTTTTGATAGCACCGAAGGGCTGCACCGGGATGACCGTTTTCGCGCGAGCGCAGCGGTATCTGAGCAAGTGCCCGCCGGCCATTAGCGGGCAACAAGGACACAAAACCACGTTTCGAGTTGCGTGCAAGCTCGTACATGGTTTCGCGTTGTCGGCCGAGGAGGCGCTGGGGTTGCTGCGGGTATGGAACCAGACCTGTCTGCCGCCGTGGTCGGAAGCGGAATTGCGTCACAAGGTTGTGTCGGCAATGGCGAGCAATTCGGGCAAACCTCGGGGTTATCTTCTCCACGGGAGCGGGAGTGGGTGTCGCGCGGCAGTTGCTCGTCGGCAAGCCAATGGTCGTAGGCCGGTGACGACCGTTTCTGCAGCCGCGCGTCCCGCCAAGGTGGTTTTCGTGCCGGAGATACTCAGGCGCGTAGCAGCCCTGACGCCGAATGTGGATGCAACCTTTGTGGAGGAGCGTTCGCCGTTGTGTCCGGAGACGCAGACGCCGGCGAGTTTCCTGCACCATTTGTACCGCCCTGGAGAGTGCGTTGTCGTTCTAGAGCGAAGGGATTCTCAGGGCGTGATTGTGGAACGCACTGAGGGGCCCTACGACGCGGGCTGTCTGGACTATCTCGTGAACGGGCGACAAAACGGGGTCTTATTCCTGGTCAATCCAGTCGACGGGAGGTTTCATCCAAACCCCAGGTCGGGTGGGAAAGGATCCTGCCGAAGCGAGGAGGCGGTTGTGGCATGGCGTTTCCTGTTGCTCGAGTCGGACGAGGCGACGGCGCGGGAATGGCTGGCCGCGCTGGTGCAGATGCCGCTGCGGATTGTGGCGATCTACAGCTCGGGCAGGCGTTCAATTCATGCGCTGGTAGAGGTGGATGCGAGGAGTAAGGCCGAGTGGGATGAGATGGCCTCGCAACTCAAGCCATTTATGATGGTGCTGGGTGGTGACCATAAGGCGATGAAGGCGGTGCAGTTGAGCCGGCTGCCGGGGTGCTATCGGGAGCAGGAGGGACCACCGGGGCCTAAGGGGCCTGTTCCCAGGAAGCGCTGGGTGGATGAGCCGTTGGAATTTGATGAGGCGGGTGATCCGATTTGGACGCCGCCCGTGCGCGCCGACGAGCTGCCAACGAATCTTTGGACAGGAGGGCAATTGCAGGAGTTGTTCTACCTCAATCCCAACCCAGACCTGACTCCGATCTGGAAGCGGGTTACGCGACGGGAAGTGCATGAGAGGTGGCTGGCCGGTTTCAGAACGTGATTATGGGTGAAGCAATGACGACATCAGTTGAGACGACAACCACGACGGTTGCCGACCACGACGTTAGAGCCAACGGGAGCGATCCTCAGGTCGCGGGTTTCAAGGCCTGGGCTGAGGGTAACGGGGTGGTGGTGCCGGTGGCGCTGCCGGGAATGCCTGACGCCTGGTTTGACGAGAGGTTCCCGGGCTTGCGGGAGCAGTATGGTCCGGCGGTGTTGCTTGGTTTTCCGCCCAAGCAGAAAGACGATGAAGAGACTATGCCGCTGGTCAAGGACCTGTGTGAGGATTTTTTGGCAGCGACGTTGGGTGAACTGGGCACCCCCATGGCACCGACAGTGTTCATGGCGGTCGAGAACCGGTTTTACACCTACGACCCCAATGCGGGCATTTTCGCGGAGGTGCGCGAGCCGAAGTTGATCGCACGGCTGAGCCAGGAGTTGCTTATGTGCGCGAATGATTGCTCAGAACAGTGCGACACGACGAATCTGAAATTCAGGTTCAGGGATACTGCGGATCTGCGGGGAGTGGTGAATCGGGCGCGTGGGCTGTTGGAGGTGGGCAATGACTACTTTGAAACCAGCCTGCAGGAGTACATCGCCTGCCACAATGGAATGCTAAGACTGGCCGATCGGGAGGTGCTGCCGTTTAACGCGTCATACCGACGGCGCAACAAGCTAACAGTTGACTATGTGAAGGGGGCCAGTTGCCCGATGTTTCTGGATTTGCTGATGCGGCCGGCGCTCAGTCCAGAGGAACTGGACCTGCTGCAACGCTGGTGTGGGCTGGCGCTGATTGGGGTGAACCTGGCACAGCGCATGATGGTGCTAACGGGGACGGCTGGTGGCGGCAAGGGCACGTTCATCCGGGTGCTGCGGGGAATTATCGGAGCCGACAACCTGGCGACGTTGCGCCCGATGTTGCTGGGCGAGCGGTTTGAGGTTGGGAGGTTTTTGGGCAAGTCACTGCTCTACGGTGCGGATGTGCCGGAGAACTTCCTGAGCTGCAAGGGAGCCTCATCGCTCAAGTCGTTGATTGGTGGGGACCCGATGACCCTGGAGTTCAAGGGGAGTAATGAACGACCGGAAATCGTGTGCCGGTTTAACGCAATTGTGACGTGCAATTCACGGCTGACAGTGCATCTGGAAGGAGATGCCGAGGCGTGGCGACGGCGCCTGGCGATCGTGGAGTACAAGAACCCGAAGCCGCAGAAGGTGATCACGGACCTGAGCGAGCAAATCCTGACCAAGGAGGCTCCGGGTGTGCTCAACTGGATGTTGGAAGGGCTAGAAAAGCTGCGGGCGGATGGGTGGAACCTGCAATTGAGTGATGGACAGCAACGTATTGTAGATGATCTGCTGCTCGAATCTGAGGGCGACGTTGTGTTTGCCCGGGAGTGTTTGCATCGAGAAGAAGGCGCGTCGCTGACCGTAGCGAAGTGTTATGAGGGTTATGTCGCCTTCTGCAACGAGCGTGGATGGGTGACGATGCCACGGAAACGGTTCAGCAACGTGATTGGGGACACAGTAACGCGCCAGTTTGGCCTAACGCTGCGGCATGACCTTTCGGATGACAATGGGAAGAACCAGCGAGGCTGGCGAGGGCTGATATGCATGGGGACAGGGCCAGACAAGACGGAGGTGTATGTGTGAGCTGACCAGTTGGTTGGCTCGGACGGTTCGGACGTATCTTTTGAAGTCAGGGGGGAGGTTGGACCAGGGAGGTGTGCCGGACGATCCGGACGGATGTTCTCCAGTCGGTGTGAGAAGTGGGCAAACCAGTGGCGTGGTTTCCGGACGATTCGGACGGATCTTTTGTACACGGCTGCATAGAAATTGGGAGAAGTTTATTTTTCTTATAGAACTGTGTACCAAAGATGCGTCCGGATCGTCCGGGGATGGAAACGGAGGCTAATGACCTGGTGATTTGGAGCGTGCGTTTAGTCAAAAATGGAGAGTCGAACAGTTGGCCAGCGTTGCCTGAAGCTGGAATGTGCGGAAGTGGCTGCTCAGACAGTAGTTAATGGCCAAGCCTGGGATCCGGGATGGTTAGGCAAGAGTGGGGTAAAAGTAGGGTGAAACCAGGGAGGCGGTAGTTTGTGCGCACTTTCTGGTGCCGCCACAAATGCAGCAGGCGATGGGGGGGCAAGAGTTCGGTGAAAGTTCGGTGTTTGGCGGTGGACCGAAAGTTGACTGAAAGTGCACCATCGCGCCGGGAGCCTGAGAATGAGACTCACACACACGGGCCTTTGGGCCGTGTGTGTGAGTCTCGGAATCGTGCGATCTGGCATTTGGTCGAGAATGGAGTTCTGGGCCGCTAATAGGCCAGTAATCGAGCTGGAAGGGCCGTGGAGGGGTTATCGATAGCGGTTTTGGGCGGGTGGCTACCTCGGTAGCCGCCGGAATGCCGATGCGCTGTAGCGCGTTTTGCGCGTTCTCTGGCGAAGACCCCTTGGGCATGCGGAAGGGGTCTAGCATTGGGGATGGGTGGGCTGTGTTCGCGAGCGAAAAAAATCCCTGACCGGAGCCAGGGATGTGAGACCTATGCGGCCACCGGCTGGGGTTCGGGCGCGGGGGTGGTCTCGGGGTCCGTGCCGGACGGGCCACCAGCGGCGGGGCGGGGCCTGGTGACGCCGGCGATGAACCGCTCGGCCAGCTTGGTGGCACTCTCCAGGGAGCGGCACGGGTAACTGCGGACGTCCTTGAAGGTGGTAAGGGTGACCACGAAGGTGAGGACGCCCCGAGCTGGATTGCGGGGAGCGATGG
>DAOTCE010000034.1 GCA_035452965.1 Candidatus Paceibacterota bacterium
TACCCCGCGGCAGGAGAGCGGTCAGCTTCTGCTCCGGCTACGATGCTCGTGCCTGCGCGTCTGTGCCTCCGCAGAACTGACCGCACTCCTGCCGCCCCCAAAGTCAGTCTCACCTCTGGCCGTCCGTGCTCCGCGCTAGGCCTTACGGCTTGCCCTGCCGCCCTCAAGCCACGGCCTGGCGCTGCGCACTCCACGCCAGAAGTGAGAAAGCTCCCGGTCACTTCGCTCCTGGTCCCCGCTCCGTTCCCTCGAACTACGACGCGCGCGCCAGCTTCAACTTCGCTCCGTTCGGGGCTGTCATGAAGGATGCTGCCGCTGTTCCAACTGGTGTCCTAACAGGCGCAGGCATCTCGGAGGGCCACCTTGGCCCCAAAAGCTCAATTAGCACCGCTGCCACGAGTATGCCGAACGATCCTTTTCCGTTGGTCATCGAACACAACCACCTCCTCCTTTGCCGTCGTGCCACACGCTTCAGCTGATTCAATCCCGAAGGGACTCACACGCAATTGGGCCGTTAGCGGCAAAATATCGCTCAGAACTTCAGCAAATGCCTATTAAATAAGGCTGCCATCCACTTTCGACGTTTCAACGCCCAACGAGGTCTAATTGTCGGCAATGACCTCAAGTACTTCGATTACGGCAACCGATGGCAACCTTCTCCGCTCGTCAGAGCGACGCGGTATGGCGGAATCGGCGGCACGCTAGACGCCAAATTCGATTCCGCCGTTTTGCCCACGGGCGCCGCTGATCTGATCCGGGACAACTGCGGATGTTGTGTAACCATTATTCAATGCATCTATGAATTCCATCGGCGACTTGTCTCGCCCCGACCTCCCACGCATACTGCATTCCTGATGACCAAGCTATCAGGACTCCACTTGGCGTGCGTGGTGCTCGCCGTGCTCCGCAGCGGGGTAGATGTCGCGCTTGGCCAGTCATCGCCTGCCACGGAGGTCCGCTACCAGACAAACCAGTTCGCATGCCGCGTATGGGACGTCGAAGATGGACTGCCGCAGAATTCCATCACCGCGATCCTGCAAACAAGCGATGGCTATCTCTGGCTTGGCACGCCGGGAGGCCTTGTGCGTTTCGATGGCACGCGCTTCGTAGTCTATGGGGTCAGCGAAGGGCTGCCGGGCTTGCACATCCGGACGCTCTTTCAAGATCGACAGGGCACCCTCTGGATCGGCACCGCCAGTGGCTTGAGCCGATACGCCCACGGTGTTTTCACCAACTTCACCAGTAACGAAGGCCTCGCCGGCGACACAATCAACAGCATAACAGAAGATTCGGACGGCACCATTTGGGTGGGGACCGTGACGGGGCTAAGCCGTGGCGGCGCGGCCGGCTTCGAGACCATCGGCGAAGACCGCGGACTGACCAGCCCCTATATGCGAGCTGGCCTATTAGATCAGCGTGGAACTCTGTGGATCACCGCATTCAAGCTGGGCTTAATGCGATGGGATGGCCGCCGGTTCGTTGCCGCACTCGCACCAGCGCAAACGCAGGACGTCCGGCCGGGCTCCCTGGCATTGGACAGCCAGGGCAGGATTTGGGCCGGAGGTGAGGGGCAGGTTCTGTGCTTGGAGCAGAATTCGATAAGAGTGCTCGGCAGCACCAATGGCCTGCCCAGCGCCCGCATTACCTGCATCACCGTGGGCAGAGACGGCACGGTCTGGATGGGCACCGCCGACCAGGGTCTCTATTGCCTTCCTAACGGAGGCTCCGTTGCGGTGCATCAAGTTCGGGAGCTTCCTGGGAGATCGGTCCAGGCGATCTTGGAGGATCAAGAAGGCAATCTCTGGGTCGGCACGCGGAGCACAGGGCTCGTCCGTCTCAAGCTTGGCAAGATCGTCACACTGCAGATCACGGATTCAAAAGCTGAGATCGAGCCGTTAAGCTTGGCTGAGTCCCCCAAGGACGTCTTTTGGGTCGGCACCCTCGGCCGCGGCCTCTATCGCCTTGGTGGCGATCGGATCGAGCAGGCTTCGCCCGAGCGTCCGCCGGTTTACGTGGCAGCTATTGCCACCACCCGCGACGGCAGCGTCTGGTGGGGGGAAGGCGCGATGCTGCGCCAGTGGAAAGAAGGCGGAATAGTCGCTAACTACGGCGAGGAATCGTGGCTCGCCGATGATGTGGTGCAAGCCCTGTGCGCGGATCGCCAGGAAGGCCTTTGGGTCGGCAGCCATCGAGGCCGATTGATGCTTCTGCGCAAAGGTCAATTCACTTCTGCAGAAACCGGCTTAGCTCCCTCTGCGGTGACGGCACTAACCCAGCAGCGGGATGGGACTTTGTGGGTCGGCTCATACGGCGCGGGACTGGCCCGGCTCAAGGACGGTAAGCGCACGCTCTACGGCCGCGCTGAGGGGCTTGCGAGCCCCATCATCCGTTCCCTCTTCCTGGATAGCGAAGAAACCCTCTGGATCGGAACCGAAGGGGGCGGGCTCAGCCGTTTAGGAGCAAATTGCCTCAGCAGCTTCACCGCGGCCCAAGGGGTCGCGGACGATACCATCGTGCAGGTCCTTGAAGATGAGTCCGGCTATCTCTGGCTCGGAACCTATCGCGGCATTTACCGAGTGTCACGCCGCCAGCTCGACGACCTTGCTGCTGGCCGGATTCGACAGGTGGAGTCGCGCCTTTTCGACCAGTCAGATGGCCTGCCATCGCCGCGGTGCAAAGGGGGATTCGGCACATGTCTAAAGGCCCTCAATGGGAGCCTCTGGTTCTGCACAGACCGCGATGTCGTAATCATAAATCCCGCACAGCAAGCAGAGCGAAACCCGCCACCACGGGTGGTGTTGGAAGAGGTACAGGTCGGCAATCGCGCTCAACCCGTCGCCTTATCATGGCCGTTGCCAGCGCACACCGAACCAATCCGGATCTCCCCCGGCAGCCGACTCATTGAATTTCGCTACACAGCTCTCAACTTTACTTGCCCGGAGCGGATTCGCTTTCACTATCGCCTGGAAGGGCTCGATTCTGATTGGGTCGAAGTAGGTGCTCGCCGGGTTGCCAGTTATGCGTACTTGCCACCCGGCAAATACCATTTCCGCGTCGCCGCACGCAGCGGGAACGGGGTCTGGAGTGCTGCCGAGACCGGCGTGGCGCTGGTGGTAGTGCCGTATGTTTGGCAAACGTGGTGGTTCCGACTGGCGTTGGCAGCAGCGTTCATCGCGGGCGTCGTCGCCCTGGTGCGCTACCTGTCCTTTCGGCGCCTGCAAAGACAGTTACACCTCGCCGAACAACAGGCTGCTCTCCAGCGTGAGCGCGCGCGTATCGCGAAGGATATCCATGACGACCTGGGCGCAAACCTGAGCCAAATCGCGCTCCTGACCGGAATGAGACCACCGGAGCAGGGACGGCAGGAAAACGTCACCAAACTCCTAAGCACTATCTCCGCCACCGCTGTTCAATCCATCAATGCCCTCGACGAAATCGTCTGGGCCGTTAATCCGCGTAACGACACTTTGGCCCACCTGATCGAGTACACCGCCCAGTTCGCCCTCGACTACCTGCGCCTTGCCGGCATCCGCTGTCGCTTCGAACTGCCGGACACTTATCCAGCGCGCCAGATCTCCACCGACATTCGCCACAATCTCTTTCTCGCCGCCAAGGAAGCCCTCACGAATGTCGTCAAACACTCTGGTGCGAGCGAGATCCGATTCCAGGTCAACCTCGGTGCTTCTGCCCTGGAGCTCATTATTGAGGACAACGGCTGCGGCTTTGATCCGGACGGCGCGCCCGCCGATGGAAATGGGCTGCACAACCTCCGCCAGCGACTGGTTGCCATTAAAGGCGAATGCCGTATTGAAAGCCGCCCAGGCGCTGGCACTCGGGTAGTGCTCCGATTGCCTTGGGCTCCATCCTGAGCCCTTCATCGGCGGCTCCCACGGGTAGTATGACGTTTGTTCAATTGCCTGACCAAGTCCGATACCGCACGATCACGTGTAGATCTGATGCCGATTAAAGTATCCATCGTCGAGGATAACCAGGGTACGCGGCAGACCTTGGCCAAGCTGTTGGCCAGCTCGCCGGCGCTCTGCTGTACGGGAACCCACCGCGACGCCGAGCAGGCCCTCCAGAATATCCCCGCCGAGCAGCCTGACGTGGTCCTGATGGATATCAACCTGCCTGGCATGAGCGGCATCGAATGCGTCGCCCGCCTTAAAGAAGCCCTTCCCAACACGCAGGTGCTCATGCTGACCACCTACGACGAGAACGACCTTATCTTTGATTCCTTGCGCAAGGGGGCCAGCGGTTACTTGCTTAAGAAAATGCCCCCAGCCGAACTCCTGCAGGCCATCGAGCAGGTCCACGCCGGCGGCGCTCCAATGTCCATGCAGATCGCCCGCAAGGTCGTCAATCACTTCCGGCAGATCAACCAGCCCGCCTCCGACGTCGAAAGACTCTCGCCGCGCGAGCAAGAGATTTTGGCCCTGCTGGCAAAAGGTTATCTCTACAAGGAGATCAGCGACCGGCTAGGCATTACTATCGGCACGGTGCGCGCCCACCTTCACAAGGTCTACGAGAAGCTTCACGTCCAGACGCGCACGGAGGCGGTGGTCAAGTTTTTAGGCCGGGATTAAGCCGCCGAGACACGCCGCAGGCCGATTGCCGGCTTATAACAAACGTTAGATACCCAGCCAGGCGGCTTTCTGGTAAAGGTAGTCTGAAGTGGAACCTGTCGTTCAAGCGCGGTCCAGCCAGTTAGGCCCGTTCGGGGTTAGCGGCTTCGCTGCCGTGCCCGATGTATCCCCGCTGAAGCCGTCTCAAACCTGACCAAACCCATGAAGTGTCGTGTCTCCCGGTGGTTGTGCAATTTCCTCAGAACTCCCTTCTGGCTCGGTGTTTTGGCCGCGGCCGTCGCGACGGTTCCGCAGCCAGGTCGGGCAGGAACCGTCTGGCTCTCCGGCTCCGATTGGCTGGGGGGCGAAGGGGTGAGTGTCTATTCCAAGTACAGCAGCGACGTAGGCCAGCGCAGCTACTACAACGGGATTGATGTCGGACTGAAGTGGCAGTGCGTGGAATTGTGCGGACGCCTCTACACCAAGAAGGGCTGGCGCTCCGGCTACTTCCCGAACGCCGAACTCATTTACCCCAACGCGAGAAGCTTTGGCCTCGTTCCCCATGCCAACGGCAGCGGTTATGTGCCCGTGCCCGGCGACATGGTGACCTGGGATACGGGCGCTTACGGCCATGTGGCGGTGGTGGATTACGTCACTCCCACCAAGGTTCATATCGTCGAGCAGAACTTCAGCTCGACCTGCAAGAAGACGATGACCCGCTCGGGCACCAACGGCTCGCACGTGGAACGCGATGACGGCTGGGGCTACGGCGATTGCCAGGGATTCATTCATGCCCCGAAGAACGATGGCGGGACCGATGATGCCGAACTGACCGCTGAGAACTACCCGGACGGCAGCGTGCTCGCGCCCGGTGAAACCTTCACGAAGACCTTCACGATGAAGAACAACGGCACCACCACCTGGGGGGCCAACGGCCCCAACGGCTATACCTTGAACCACATCAAGGACATTCCCGCCAGCCCCAATCTGGGAGCCGCCTACCAGGCCATCCCAACCGAAAACGTTTCTCCCGGCGAGAGCTACGTCTTCCGCATCCCTCTGACGGCGCCGACCACCCCGGGCGATTACGAGGCGGACTTTCGGATGAACAGCTCGGACAGCGTCTATTTCGGACCCAAGATATGGGTCAAGATCACCGTCAGCCAACCCGACCTCACGAATGACGCTGCGGTCGTAAGCCTGACCGCCCCGAGCTCGGTGACTGCCGGGCAGATGTTTGCAGCGACAATTGTCATGCGCAACACCGGCTCTAGGAAATGGACCTCCGGCGGCGAGACCCCGCACAGCCTCGGCTCGCGATACCCCGCTGACAATGACAACTGGGGTTTCAGCCGTGTGGCCCTGCCTTCTTCCCCCATCACACCAAGCCAGACGGCGACCTTTACCTTTTATCCCATCGCCCCGGTTGTGCCCGGCACTTACACCTTCGCGTGGAAGATGGTGGAGGAAGGAGTGGGATGGTTTGGCACGACGGCATCCCAAACCATCACCGTCGTGTCCAGCGGCAACGCCCGCTATTGGGACATCAACGGCTCGACCGCCGGCGCCGGGGGCGCCTCGCCCGGTGGCGCCTGGACCGGCAACTTCTGGAACGCCACCGCCGACGGGACCGGCGTCCCGGGCGGCTGGTCCGCCGACAATGACGCGGTTTTCTCCGCCGGCACCGACGCCACCGGTTTCTTCAAAGTCATCGGTATCCCCAACACGAGCTGGAACAGCGTGACGATCCAGCAGGGCCAAGTGCAGTTGGAGGGCGGCTACGTTACCAACAACGGGACCAGCGGCACCGATGGTACCACCCTGATCAAGGTCGTCCACGACGCCTATCTGAGCATGACCAACGCCCCCGGCATTTACTTGGCGGGCAAAGGCATCACCAAACGCGGCAAGGGCGTCTTGAACCTGGGCGGCAACGAATACTACACCGGCCCCACTTACATCGAGCAGGGCACCGTCACCGTGGTCTCGGATCTGCCCAACAAGCGGCCCTTCGGACTTGGCGCACCCGGCACCGCCAACGCCACTATTCACCTGCTCAGCAGTGGCACGCTCTCCGCCGGCGTGCCCCTCCCGGGCAATGGCACCAACATCTACCTCACCAACCAGTACACCGTGTCGCTCGAAGGCGGTGCCATCGAAGTGGGCGCCGAGGGCAGCAACTTCATCGTGGCTGCCCAAATCACCGGCGCCGGCACGCTCCTGAAGCAGGGCGCGGGTTTCCTGATCCTGGCCGGGAGCAACACCTTCAGCGGGGGTGCGGTCATCAGCGACGGAACCCTCGTCGCCAACGCCAGCGGCGCACTCGGCTCCGGTGATGTCCTGGTGCTGGCCGGCAGTCGGCTAAATTTGAATGGCAGCTATTTCAATCCCGCCAGCGCCCTGCTGCTCGCCTCCACCGCCAGCGTCACCAACGCCGCGCCCAACACCGGCGCCGGATTGTCCTTTGACGGCGGTCTGACCTTCAAACGGGCCGGCACCTGGGGCTCCACCGCTTCAGGCGCGGCTTTCATGGACGACACCCACTTTGCCGGCGCGGGCCGGCTCACCGTCACCAGCGGACCGGAGTCCTTCGCCACGCTGGACGAGACCATTCCCGCGATCTACGGCCAGCCTGTCACGCTCACGGCGCACGTTCATCTGGTGGACGGCCCGCTGCCCGCCGCCGGAACGCCCACCGGCACAGTCACCTTCTATGACAATGGCGTGCCGATCGGCAGCCCGGCCGCCGTCACCGCGGGCGTTGCCACTCTGAGCGCCACAACTCTCGCCCTCGGCGATCATACCATCACCGCTACTTACTCGGGCGACACGACCTTCGCCCCCAGCTCCGCGGCGGCGGTCACACAGACGGTGAGCCTGGCGCCCACCATCATCGAGCTCAGCTCTTCGCGCAACCCCTCGCTGCCGGGAGCGAACGTGACGTTCAGGGCGGTCGTCACCGCCGCGCCGCCCTCTGCCGGCACGCCCGTCGGCCAAGTCCTTTTCGAGGTCAATGGCCTGGCAGTCAGCACCAATGCGCTGCTCGATGGCGCCGCCTCCGCCAGCCTCAACTCGCTCCCTGCGGGCACCAACGTTGTCATCGCGCAATACACCGGCAACAGCGTGTTCGAGGGCAGCGTGGACGCCCTCGAGCAGGTGGTCTCCAGCGACGCCCCCGGGGACCAGGTCTATCTCAATGAAGTCCTCTCCAACCCGCCTGGCAGCGACACCGGCAACGAATACTTCGAGTTGCGCGGCACGCCTAACTTGTCCCTGGCCGGCTACTGCCTTATCAGTGTCGAGGGCCAGGCCGGCAGCGGCAACAGCAAAGGCGACATCAACTCGCTCTTCCTGCTCGATAACCTCTCGCTGGGAGCCAACGGCTACCTTTTCGCCTGCCAGGGGGCAAGCCAATACACGGTCACAAACCCGGCCACCTCCGTCATCAAGAACGCCGATGGCCATGCCGGATGGGGCACCAACGGCACCAGCACCGTCGCTTACTGGTGCGATTCGAGTACTGGGGACTTCGAGAACGAGGCCACAACCATTCTGCTGGTAAAAGTCGGGCCGGGCGGCGCTCCGCCCCTCCTGACAATCGATTTGGACACGAACGATGACGGCGTCCTGGATCTACCCGCTGGCTGGACCATGGTGGACTCGGTGGGGATCATGGACGGCAAGAGCGCGGCGGCGACAGACTCCACCTACGGGGCTATTAACTTCCGAGCCCCTGGCGGTGCGGGCGGCACCTATCTCGGCGGCAGCGCCTACGGCAACGTCATTGACATCCCCGGCCCCATGACAACGACCGCCGGCACTTTCTACGTCGGCCGCAAAGGCGAATCCACCGGCTCGACCACCAACGATTGGGTGGGAGCCATCGTGGACGGCACCGCCGCGGCTCCGCTGAACCTCATCTTCTACAGCGCCAGCGATCCCGCCTACAGCGGCCTGAAGCTCTCCGACATGGTCTATGGCGGCACGAATTTCGGCGTTGCGCCCGTTCTCTCCAGCTTCTCTATCACCAGCGTCAGCCAGACTCTTCAGGGCCCGCGGTTGGAGTGGTCCCCGGCCGGTCCTGCGGGCCTCAACCTCAAGTACGTTGTTTATCGAAGCCCGAACGCGGCGGACAAAGCGAGCTACACGCCCATCGTGACCGTGACAACCACGTCCTATACGGATACGAGCGCACCTGCCGCAGGGGCGTACTACTACGTGTTAGCCAAGCCGTAGTCAGCCTTCCCCGAGTGCCGCTGAGGGTCATGCGATTGAGCATTTAACCGCCCGATAAAACGGCGGACCGCGCGGGGCGCCACGCGGATTGCCTGGTGGAAGTGGTGAAATCGGTTTCGGAGTTAGTGTTGGGGCCAGCGTGGGGGCATGCCGGAACGGAGTTCCCCGCTCCCAGCCGCAATAATCGGCCCGGCAGCCCATGCCCAAGTGCCAGTTTGCACCTCCAAAACGGCTTGCCACGGCACCCATCAACCGCGTAAGCCGGCAGCCGACCACCCAGTGCGGAGCAGTAGCGTCTCCCCAGGCCCTGTCCCTGCCGCCTCTAACAAACGTTAGATAGACCGTTGTGCTCGTTTTCTGGGATGATAAGCGCCAAAAACTGGATCATCACAGAATGAAGCTAAATGTCCCAGCTCCTGAAAGCCACACAGCCATGAAGAAACTTCTCACCTCCCTCGCCATCCTGACGCTTGTCACCAGCGCAGCCTTCGCCGCAGGCCCAGTCTATATCAACGAGGTCCTCTCCAATCCCGCCGGCGCCGATGCTCCCAATGAATACATCGAATTGCGCGGCACACCGAACATGTCGCTGGCAGGCTACTGCATCCTCAGTCTGGAGGGTCAGCATAATGGCGCTCCTAAATATCAAGGAGACATTCAGGCGATATTCCTGCTTGATAACTTCTCGCTCGGAGCAAACGGCTACCTTTTCTTGAAACAGGGCGCCAGCCAATACACCGTCACCGATCCGAATACCACCCTCCTCGCTAATACAGACGGCAACTCGGGCTGGGGCGCAAACGGAACGAGCACCGTCGGCTACTGGTGCGACACCAGCGGCAACGATCTCGAGAACCAGGCTTCCACCATCCTGCTCGTCAAGGTTGATGCCGGCGCGCAAGGACCGCTGCTTACAATTGATCTGGATACCAATGACGACGGCGTGCTGGAATTGCCCGCCGGTTGGACGATTATTGACTCGGTGGGGATCATGGATGGTGCCGGCGCGAGTGCCGTTGACCTGACCTACGGCGCCATCAATTTCCGCGTGCCGGGTGGCCCGGGAGAGACCTATGTGGGAACCAGCATGACGGGTCCGGTGATAGATATCCCAGGCCCGATGACAACGACCTCCGGCACTTTCTACGTCGGCCGCAAAGGCGAATCCACCGGCTCAACCGCCAATGATTGGGTGGGCGCTATCGTCGAGGGCACCGCGGCCAGTCCGTTGGCATTTGCCATGTATAGCGCCAGCGACCCGGCTTACTCCGGCATGAAGCTGTCCGATATGGTCTATGGCGGAACCAATGCCCTCGCCACTCCTGTAGGCGCGCTTGGCTACACGCCCACCATCAACGGCACACGATTCACCAACTACACACACGTGCCGGTGGGCGGCCCTGTCGGCGGCGTGGCCGTGGATCCACGGGATGACACGACCATCCTGTTCACCCTGGATAGCGCTACCGGAGGCGCTATCTACAGAGCCTACAAGGTAGCCAGTGGCAATTGGTGGGTGGACTCCACGCCGGTAGTCAGCGGCTTGGATCGTCCCTCCGGCCTGACTGTCACCCCCGATGGCACGATCTGGTGGGTTCACGCCGCAACCATGTCTCTGAAGCGCCTGATTGCCCCGTGGGGAACGCACACCCCAGAGACGGTGATCACCAACTTTGCCGGTCTGACCGACGACGACCCGGTGGATATTGCGGTCGCGCCGTCCACCTTCACCGGCTCGCTCGGCCAGCCAGGCAGCCTTGTGCTCGCCGACCGTGGCAGCGACGACGACGCGTATAACGCCCTCTACCTGCAAGACCCGGCCAACCTGCCGGCCAACCAGATGAACAGCACTTTCCTGGTGCCCGCCACCACGGCCAGTCTCGGCTGGGACAACTTGGTGGCCATCGGCGCCCTGCCGCAATCCGGCGAGGTAGTTTCCCTGAGCGTTGATGGCCTAATCACCGCCATCAATGGAGACGGGACCAACCGCGCCATCGTTCCAAGCGGCGTGACCATCGCCAATGGCCAGGGACTGGCCGTGGACCCGCAAACCGGGAAGGTTTGGGTGTCCGACGACACACTCGATGAGATTTGGTCCGTGGACCCCAGCTTGACTCCAACGGCCAGCACGAAAGAGCTGAGCTTTCCGCTGACCAGTCCACCGGTGAGTTACCGCCAGATCAACTTCCACAACCCGGGCATGGCCTTCTCGACTAACGGGTCGTTCCTGGTGATTTCGGATACCAGCACATCCGCTGGCGGCGGACGCTTGATCATCTTCCACTCGGAACCCTATACGCCAGTAGCATTGTCCCCCTTCTCGGTGACCAATGTTGCCATGACCGCGAAAGGTCCGAAACTGGATTGGTCCTCCGCAGGCAGTCCCGGCCTGAATCTGAAGTACGTCGTGCAGCGCAGTCTTGCCCTGGGGAGCACGGCCAGCTTTAGCACGATTGCCACCGTTACCGAGACATCCTACACGGACGCCGCCGCGCCTGCTGGCGAGGCGTTCTACCGGGTATTAGCCAAACCATAAAACACCTTCGAGCGATAAAATCCAAAGAAACATCACCTTATGAAACAAATACTAACCTCTCTTCTGGGCTTGGCGCTTGTCGCCGGCATTTCCAACGCACAACAAGTGTGGATCAATGAGATCCTGGCCAACCCGAACGGCAGCGATACTGGCAACGAATACTTCGAGCTGCGCGGCACGCCCGGTATGTCTCTCGGGGGCTACTGCCTTGTCAGCGTCGAGGGCGAGGGCGGGTCCAAGGGGGACATTAACTCGCTGTTCTTCCTGGATAGTTTCTCGCTGGGAGCTAACGGATACCTGTTTGCCCGCCAGGCGACCAGTAAGTACACGGCGACTGCTCCCGGCGCCACCGTTATACAGAACACCGCGGGCACCGGCTGGGGCCTCAACGGCAGCAGCACCGTCGGCTACTGGTGCGACACCAGCGGCGCGGATATTGAGAACGATACATCCACCATCCTGCTCGTAAACGTGGCGTCCGGCGGCACTGCTCCCCTGCTTACCATTGACCTGGATGCGGACAATAATGGGACGCTCGACCTGCCCAGCGGGTGGTCTGTTGTGGATTCGGTCGGCATCATGGACGGATCGACTCCTTACGATGCAACGGACCTCTCCTACGGCGCCATAACCTTGCGCGTTGGCGGCGCTGCGGCAGGCACCGGTTCGGGCGTCATCGTTGACGTCCCGGGCAGCGCGCCCACCGGTGCGGGCGCCTTCTATGCCGGGCGCAAAGGCGAGTCTACCGGCTCCACGGGAGATGATTGGTTTGGAGCCATCCTGAGCGGCACCGCAGCCGCTCCGCTGAGTATCACCTTCTCCTCGGTGAGCGACCCCTATTACCAGAACATGAAGTTCTCGGATATGGTCTTCGGGGGGCCCAATCCTATCCCCGAACCGGGAACCTTGACGCTGCTCGGCATCGGCGCCATCGCCATGTTCCTGCGACGCAGGACCGCCTGATCACAAATAATCCACAATTCCATGGCGGGAGGTTCCAAACCTTGCTGCCTCGGAGCTTCAAGATTAACCGCCACGTGAAGGCCTTTCCCAGGACACAACAGCCGCCGGCTGCAAAGCACCGGCCCCGCCACACCAGACATTCGTCTGCCGGCCCTTTCGGTCAAGGCTTCACCTTGATCGAACTGCTGGTCGTCATCGCGATCATCGCGATTTTGGCCGCCCTGCTGTTACCGGCGCTCGCCAAGGCCAAAGCCAAGGCGCACCGCATCAGTTGCCTCAACAACCTTAAGCAGATCGGCATCGGCTGCACCATGTACGCCAACGATTTTCGTGGGCATTTTACTGCCCCGACCTGGTACCCGCCGGAGCTGTCCAAGGTTCCCGCTGGATCTGACCGCTCTCCGTCAGATGATGATCTTAGTTTCCTCTTTCCCGGCTACGTTCCCGCTCCGAAGTCCTTTGTCTGCCCAAGCACGCGACATACCGTGCGGGCTGACCAGTGGCAAAACAAGCCACCGCCCAATTCCGCCGAGCGGGTCCTCATCGACCTGGTAACGCAAGCCCCCTACACCCCGCCTGATTCGCCGGGACTGGGCTACGAGGTGATGGGCTGTCTGACCGGCTCCGGCGTTAAGAACCTCAAGAAGACCGAGCAGCTCGTCAGTAGCCATATCATCCAGAAAGCCCCTCAGTGGCTTGGCACCAGGCAATCCCCCTCCTCGGTCTTCCTCATGTCGGATGGCGATCGCGGCACCGTTGATCCCGTCGTTTTTGCCGCCCCTAACAACAGCAACTTCCCCGACCCGGAGGATAACCACGGTAGGGACGGCTCCGTCATGAACTTCTGCGACGGCCACGCCGAATTCGTCAAGCGCACCAAGTGGCTCGATGTCTGGGACCTCTCCCAGGACACGGAGCGCAGCTCCAAGGCCAAGCGCTGAGCGGATGGCCGCCGCCCAACCAAGTCCCGTCACCCATTATTTCGCGCCCTCTGCGGCCTTGGCTTCAACGGGCATCAGCGATCAGCGTCCACTTGATCAAGCTCACCACTCTTCTTCTGTGTGGCCTTTTGGTCGGCTGTGTCACCGCCTGCGCCAGTACGATTGCCCTTTGGACCTTCAACAGCCCACTGCCGGACAACGACGCCACAACTGGAACCACCACCCCCGAAATCGGGGCAGGAACCGCTTCGCTCGCCGGTGGTGTCACCGCCTCCTTCACCGCCTCGAATGGATCCTCGGACCCTTCCACTGATAACAGCAACTCGCGAATCACCTCTTGGCCAGCACAAGGCACGCAGAACAAGCAGAACGGCATCCGACTGAATGTCGGCACGGTCGGTTACCGGAACATCGCGCTGAGCTGGGACCTGCGTAACAGCAACACCGCAAGCAAGTACACCCGCCTCCAATACACGACCAACGGCACTGACTTCCTCGATTTCCTCGTCATCGCCATGCCCAATGCGACATGGATCAACAGCCAGTCCGCGAGTTTTGTCGGCGTCCCCGGAGTAGACGGCAATTCCAAATTCGGAGTGAGATTCGTAACCGAGTTTGAGCTCACAGCACTGGGCACCGGCACCAACGGCTACGTTCCGGCGAGCCCGACCTCCACTTATGGAGCCGGTGGAACCCTCCGCTTTGACATGGTCCGCCTCTCCGGCGACTGCACGGTCAGCAATCTGTCTATGCTGACCTACAATATCTTGGGCAACGGCGCCCTCGGTTGGACCCTGGCCTCCGGCAACGTCCAGGCCGTCGGTCGCCAATTGGGCCATTTGCAACCAGACGTCATCGGCTTCCAGGAAGTCCCCGAAGACTTTCGCCTTCAGATGACCAACTTCATCGGCAGCTACCTGCCCGGGTACTATGTGGCCATCGGTTCCGCGACTGGCGGCTCAGAGCGGAGCGCGGTGGCAAGCCGCTACCCTATTGCGCGCTCGAAATCGTGGTTGATCGACAACGACCTCACGCCCTACGGCTACGCTGGCACGTTCACCCGTGATTTGTTCGAAGCCCAAATCGTTGTCCCCGACTTTCCCCAGCCCTTCCACTTCTTTACGACCCATCTCAAGGCGCACACCGATCAAGACAGCGCTGAACGCCGGGGCGCCGAGGCGCGCGCCATCTCAAACTTCCTTGCCTACGCCTACCTGACCACCAACTCCCTGCATCCTTACGTGCTCGTGGGGGACATGAATGAGGACATCTACCGCCCCCGCACCTATGAGCAAGGCGTCATTCAAGCCCTCACCAGCTCGCCCACTGGCCTTCGCCTTACCACACCTCGTAACCCGGTTACCGCCGACGACCGTACCTGGTCCATTCAAAATGCGAACCTGACGATTCGCTTCGATTACGTCCTCCCCTGTGCCTTGCTCTACTACAGCGCCACCGATGGCCGCGTCTTCCGCTCCGACAAGGTCTCTCCCCCTTCGCCGCCCCTGTTGGCCTCGGACAGCGCCACTGCCGCTGACCACCTCCCCGTCATGCTGACCTTCCGCAATCCCTACAATGCCCCCCTGGTGATTAGCAGCCTGGCGCTCACCAACCGGGTGGCCACGCTTCGGTGGGCCGCCGTCCCCGGCGAACGTTACCGGGTTGAAACCTCAGAGCGCCCCGACTTCTCGCCTGTTGCAAGCACCAGCATCGTGGCCACTCAGACTGGAGTCGCGCTCTCCGTACCGGCGACAAATAGTCGGCAGTTCTTCCGTCTGCTGCGCATAAGATGATACGTTGAGCCTGCCCGGGCCCGCCAATGCCTGTCGTCCCGGGCGGCCGGATATGGCGCCCGCAAGGCAGCTTGTCCGGCCGCTAATCGAAATCTGTTTTGTGTGCAGGATTGACATGGTCGCGGCTGACTGGTTGGTATGCGGCCGCGTTCATGGACGGGTGCTGTTTAGAGTTGTATGAATCTGCTTGATTGGATGGTTGTGGCGGTTTGTTGTGCCCTTGTGTTCGGGGTGGGAGTCATGTTCGCCGGACGTTCCTCCCGCAAGGGCTCGGTGGGGTATTTCGCGGGAGGACGCGATGTGCCCTGGTGGGCCATTGGTCTCTCCAACACCGCCACCTACAGCTCTGGCACGGGCGCCTTCGTAATGCTTGTGCTCGTGTTCGGCCTCGCCGGAAATTGGCTCTGGTGGACCAGTTGGATTGTGTGGATGCCTCTGGTCGCAATTGTTTGGGCCCGGCTCTGGCGGCGCATGCAGATCGTCACGACGGCGGAGCTGATCTCGCTCCGCTACGGAGGAGCCCCGGCCGCTGTGGCACGGAAAGTGTATGCGGTCGTTTGCTGCTTTGGCTTTGCGGTGTTGATTATCGCCTACATCACCGGGTTCTTTGCCAAAACCATCGCGCCCTTATGTCCGCTGTCCACGGTTCAGGTGCTGCTCATTTTTGGCGGCATCACCATTGCCTACACCATGTTTGGAGGCCTTTTGGGAGTTGTGTACGCCGACGTCGTCCAGTTTGGCATAATGATCGCCGGCTCCACCGTCTTCCTCGGCTTGGCTGTCATCCGCCACGGAGGCTGGGTCGAAATCCTCCACCGGGTCAGAGACATCCGCCCGGAGGGTTTGGTGCAAACCCCGCCAACCACGGGAATTGACGCGTTGACCGTGGCCATTCTGTTTTTGCAGGGCTGGTTTTTTGCCGGCTCGCCAACCGCCGGCGAGGGCATGACCGCGCAGCGCTTCATGGCCGCGCGCAACGAGCAGCACGCTGTGGGGGGCCAGCTCTTCAATGCCTTTCTGGCGCTGTCATTCCGGACGCTGCCCCTGATCGGGTTGGGTGTTGTAGCCATGTCGTTGTTCTGGACGCCAGATCTGCAGGCCAGGGCCGGTGGGGCGCCGGCAGGAACCCGGATGCTCGCGGATCCGGCGCATGCCTGGGGTGAACTGATCCGTGCCTCCGGCTTGCCTCACGGTCTGATCGGGCTGCTGGTTGCGGCGGAATCCGCCGCCTTTATGGGCGCGCTCAGCTCTTTGGTGAACTGGGGCAGCAGCTTCGTGGTGAACGATCTCATGCCCTCGCGGCTGAGCCGGGGCGGCGAGAAAATATGGCTCAGCCGCGGAGTATCGCTGGCGGTGTTTGCGTTCGCTGCCTTGGTCACCGTTTTGTTCGTGGACAACATGGTGAGCTGGTTCATGTTCATCAACTCCGCCATGGTCATCTTTCTGCTCCCTTTGGCCTGGTTCAGGTTCTTCTGGTGGCGGTTCAACGTCTGGGGCGAGTTGGCCGCCATTGTCCTGGGCCTGCCCTTTTCGATTCTGGTCTGGTTCGTTTTGGATTTCCAAAGCAAACCTATGTGGCAGGGCCTCGGCTTGCTCTTTGCGCTGAGCTTCGCGGTGCTGCTCGCAGTAACGTGGCTCACTCCGCCCGAATCCGCGGAAACGCTGAAACGGTTTTATGCCCGCTGCCGGCCACCCGGCTTATGGGCTCCCATCCGCCGCCAGGTCCAACTCCCGGACACGGGCGAACCCACCGCCGCGCGCCTGCTGGTTGACTGCGGCCTGGGCATGGTTGCGGCGCTTTGCCTGGTGCTCGCAACCAATGCTGTTTTCGTGAAAGACTGGATGCGTTTGGCCGTTGCCCTGCTGGGGTGCTCCGGGTCGGGCGCGTTCCTGCTTCGCCGGATTCTTCAATCCACCGGGACCGCGAGACCATCTGAAGCTTCACCGCAAAAGCTGCCGCTATGAAAATGAACCGTTCGTTATTGTTGTCACTCTGCCTGGCCGCTCCAGGCGCGCCGTGGGTTTGGCCCTGTGCCGTAGCCTCCGAACCGGCAACTGCTTTGGTCGCCTTTGCCGGGACCGAGATCGAGGGCGGAGCCAAGGATGTCGTCGGAACTTCGTTTGCGGGCGAGGAAGCCAACACGATTTATGCCCAGGCCACAGGTGCGCGGTCTCGGTTGCTAGCCAAATTCAAGGTGCCGCGCGTTCCCTCCAGCCCCATGTTTGTCCATCTTGCCGGGCGGGACGACGACGCGCCGGCCGCTTGCGCGATCGCGGTGCGCCTCAATGGCGCAACGGTGTTCCAAGGGCCGAACCAGTTTTCATCCGCTCGCTTCGCAACCCGGGCTCTGGCTATACCAGAGAATGCGCTGGTTCCAGGAGAGAACGTCTTGCTAATCGAATGCCTCGAGAAAGCAGGAACCGTCGGCGCTCCCCCATGGTTCCAGGTGGCGTCGCTTGTAATTGGGCCCCGGCATTACGTCATTGCGCGGGACTTGCACAAGCAGTTCTCGGTATCCCTCCCGTCCGAACTCAAGCCGTTTCCGGAACCCCTGCCGCCGGGCAAACAGCCGGGCTTTCGATGGAGGGGCACAAAGGGCTGGGCATGGAGCCCCGAGCAGTATTTGCAGGAAATCCCCTGGCTCGCCGAGTTCAAGCTGAATTTCCTCATGAACTGCTACCTCTCAATGTTCGATCTCGAGCACCATGCGAACTGGTCCGAGGGCAGCGCGAACCGGTGGTGGGAGGATATTCCCGCCGCCAAGAAGCAGGGTTACGAGCGCGTCGTCCGCGCCTGCCAAAGCAACCGGATCGAGTTTTGCTTCGGGATGAACCCCAACCTGGCAAGCAAGCGATTCATCCAAGCTGACGACCCGGAGGGGTTCGACCATCTCTACAAGCACTACGCCTGGATGCAGAGTCTCGGTGTAAAATGGTTTAACATTTCGCTCGACGACATCACTCAGGGGATCAACGCGAAGAGCCACGCTCTTGTGGTGAACACAATCTTCAAACGGCTGCGGGAGAAAGATCCGCAAGCGCAAATGGTCTTCTGCCCCACCTATTACTGGGGTGACGGCACCGCCAAAGACCAGCAGCCTTACCTGGAAACCCTGGCCCGCGAGTTGCATCCGGATGCCTACCTCTTTTGGACTGGCGATGCCGTGGTGGGCCCGATCACGCGCCAGGGAGCGGAGACCTTCCGGCGGATTTCCGGCCATCGGCTGTTCCTCTGGGACAACTACCCGGTCAACGACGACAGCCCGACGATGCACCTCGGTCCCGTTATCGATCGCGCTCCCGACCTGTGCGAAGTAGTGGACGGCTACATGAGCAACCCGCACCGCAAGCAAAACCAAGGCAACCGAATTCCCCTGGCGACCTGCGCCGATTACGCCTACAACCCTGCCGCCTACGACCCCAGCCGTTCAATCGGCCAGGCCATCCTTCATATCGCCAGCACCCCCGATCAGCGCGCCGTTCTCCGCGACCTCGTCGATGCCTACTCCGGCATGCTGATCTGGGCCCCGCCCCAGCGTGGCACCGGGTTTAATGCTCTGGAGTACCAGTTCGAGCGCGTTATGTCTCTCCCCCATTCGCGGCCGGTGGCCGCCGCTTACCTGGCGCATTTGGAACACCTGTCAACGCGGATGCAAAACGCGTTTCCCGACTCTTTCCGTCCCGAACGCGGAACCCTCCGCGACAATTTGAAGGTGATCAATCAGAAGTTCCGACAAAAGTACCCCTGATCGATGACTGCTAAAACAATCGCCGCAAGTTCTTGCCTGGCCATTCTGGGTGGACCCAAAACGCGAACACGGCCTTTCCACTCCTGGCCTGTGTTCGATTCAAGCGAAGAGCAACGACTGCTGAAAGTGCTGAGCAGCGCAAAATGGGGCAAACTGCAAGGGGACGAAGTGGCGCAATTCGAGCGCCGGTTTGCCGCTATGCACGGCTGCCAGCACGCCATTGGGGTGGTCAATGGCACCGTTTCTCTGCGCATTGCGCTGATGGCAGCGGGTCTCAAGGCCGAGGATGAAGTCATTGTGCCACCTTACACGTTCCTGGCCACAGCGACCGCCGTCGTGGAAGCTAATATGGTGCCGGTGTTCGCCGATATCGATTTGGCCACCTTCAACCTTGATCCGGCAGCCGTCGAAGCTGCCATCACGCCGCGAACCCGGGCAATCATGCCTGTTCACATGGCCGGACAGCCTGCCGACATGGATCGGCTTATGGCCCTGGCCACAAAGCATAACCTCGCCGTCATCGAGGATGCCGCCCACGCGCACGCCGCGCTCTACAGGAACGAGCCGGCCGGGAGCATCGGTCACATGGGCTCGTTCTCGTTCCAATCCAGCAAGAACCTCACTTGCGGCGAAGGCGGAATCATTACCACCAACCACGAGCAACTGGCCGACGCGTGCCGCTCAATTCACAACTGTGGACGGGTCGCGGGCGGGCTGTGGTACGAGCACCATGTTATGTCGGCAAACTACCGGCTGGGAGAATTTCAGGGGGCGATCCTGAACGCCCAGTTGGATCGCCTGGAACAGCAGACGCAGACCCGCGACCTCAATGGGCAGTATTTGGCGCACAAGCTGAGCCAGATCCCGGGGATCCACCCTCAAAAGCGGCTGGCTGAAACCACCCGGCACAGTTATCACCTGTTCCTCTTCCGGATTGATGGCGAGGCCTTCGGCGCCTCGCGGGCGGCAGTGTTGAAAGCGCTCGCGGCGGAAGGAATTCCGGTCTCCGGCGGTTACGCGCTGCCGCTCTATCGTCAACCGCTGTTCCTGAACAAAGCTTTCGGGCCATACCTGGCAAATGCCCGAGAGAAGCTCGACTTCGGAGCCGTGCATTGTCCAAATTGCGAGACCATCTGCCGGGAGCAGGGCGCATGGTTGGAACAGAGTATCTTCCTGGGGACTCAGGCAGACATGGATGACATCGCGCGCGCGTTCGAAAAGGTTTACGAGCACCGTCAGGCGCTCAAACACCTCCAGTTATGAACCTCGGCATCTCTCAGACTGAAATCACTCCGAACACGGGCGTCGAACTCTCCGGCTTTGCCGCGCGAGTGCAGCCATCTACGGGTGTTCTGGACCCGCTGTTTGCCAGGGCGCTTTTTCTGGTCAGCGGCAGCGTCAAATTGCTGTGGGTTCATTGCGATCTCATCGGCCTCGACCGTTCGATCGTAGCCGCGTTCCGGCAATGGGCTCGCGAAGCGCATGGACTGCGCCCCGACGAGGTGATGCTCTCGGCATCGCACACTCATGCGGGGCCTGGAACGATTCATCTCCGCGAGGCTGGTGAGTATGACGCCCACTACGTGGAATTCTTGCAGCGCCAAATGCGAGCAGCGGCCGGGAACGCGATGGCTAAAACCGAAGAGGCTGGTTCCGTGGCCGTGGAGGGGCGGCTCGATCTGGCCGTCGATCGCCGCAAGACTGCGTCAGCGCACACGGACCCGCGTGTTGGGGCGCTGGGCTTTCGCCGGCAGGATGGCAGCTTTGCCGCCGTAGTGGTCAACTACGCGATGCATCCTGTGGCGCTCGGATCAACCAATCGTTCCATCAGCGCCGACATTTTCGGCGCGGCGGCGGACGCGCTCAGGGCTCAACTGCCGGGCAATCCGGTCGTGCTGTTGACCAACGGAGCGTGCGGGAATCTGAATCCGCCGGCGGAAAATGTCTCGTTCGCACAGGTGAAATCCTGGGGGGAGCAGATTGCCACGGCCGTGGCGCCGTTGCTGCGCCGCGCGACGCCCGGCTCAGAGCCCGAAATGCGCCTGCTCAACCGGCTCGTGGCGCTGCCGCTGGACACGCTGGACGCCGACGGCATCAACCGGTTCGCGGACAAAGCACTGCTTAACGCGGGTCCGATCGCCGAATGGGGAGACAAGTATCGCCGGGTGGTTGAGCACTGGCGTGCGACGCTGCTGCGCAAGGGAAATGAAACCGCAAACGGCCATCACGAGGCGGAGTTATTCGGCGTGCGCCTGGGCGGTGTGACCCTGGTGGGAGCGAATGCCGAAGTTTTTTCCGAGTTCACCGACAGGGTGCGCCGGAGCAGCGGCATTTCCCGACTATGGCTGGTGGGCTATGCCAACGGGGATATGGGCTACCTGCCCACCTGCGCCGCTTATGACGAGGGCGGCTATGAAGTCGAGGTAGCGCATCTGTTTTACGGCGGATTCCGTCTCAAAAAGGGAGGTTTCGAGTCGCTTGCCCGGGCAGCCTCTCAGTTGGTTGTTGACCTCCAGGTTAACCCGTAGCCTCTGGTTTGCCCGGCCTGCGATAGTCCGTCGCCGACGTTAAGGATTCCATGAATCACCGTGCTGAATCTTTTGGACGAGCCTGCTTCCATCCCCCACGCAACTGCTGGACAAGCTGATCCACCATCTCCTTGTTTGCCGGCAGGTTCGCTATATTCACATTTTCGCCAGGGTCAGCCTGCTCATCATAAAGCTCGTAGGCTTTGAAGGCTCCGTCATTCGATGACCATTCTACCAGCCGATGTCGCGCTGTTCGCATGGCCCTTCCAAACCCTTCGCCTGCGCCAGGAATCCGCTTGGGATAGATGCTGAAAGCCGCCGTCTTCCAATCACGCCGCGGATTCTCGATCAGCGGCCGAAAGCTGCTGCCCTCGAGATTCAACGGTGCCTGGAGCCGGCACAACTCGGCAAGTGTTGGGTAGATGTCCATGAATTCAACAAGGCCCTCCGTGCTCATCCCCGCGGTTCTCTGCCCGGGTACAGAAATGAGCAGCGGCGCCCGCGTCGCAATCTCCCAATTAGTTCGCTTCGTCCAGGTTCCATGCTCCCCCAGTTGGTAACCGTGGTCACCCCAGAGAATCACCACCGTCTTCTCGCGCAGCCCCAGCCGGTCTAATTCCTTGAGCACGCGCCCCACCTGCGCGTCAGTGTAGCTGATGCACGCGTAGTAGGCGTGGATCAGCTTTCGTGCGGTTTCGTCCGCGATCGGCCCGCTGGCCGGAACATCCTTGTAGCGCCTCAACTCCGACGAATCGTTACTCGCGAATGCCGGCGCGTCCTTCGGCAGAAATGGATTCGCCGCTAGCTTCAAATCGGCTTGCTCGTAAAGCGACCAGTACCTCCTTGGCGAAACAAATGGCAGGTGCGGCTTGTGAAAACCGACGCCGAGGAAGAAAGGTTTGTCTTGGAGCCGCTGCAACCTCGCAATCGCTTCCGTGGCGATCTTCCCGTCGAGCAGTCCATCATCGTCACAGTCCGGATCTCCGTAAGGCAGCGTGCCCGAATGATCTGCGCTGGTCGCTTTCGCTCCTTTCTTCTTCTTGGCCTTCGGTTTGGCCGGTTCCGGGCCGTCCGGTTCCTCAGGCTGGCCGGCGGGCCCTTTCCACGGCGGCTCGCTCCAGGACTCGCTGTCGTCGTGGTTCCCGTTAGTCGTGTGGAAGATTTTGCCGACCGAAATGCTGGTGTAGCCGTTCTTCTTGAAAAGCTGCGGCAATGTCACGACATCCGGCTTCCGATCGCGAAAATGCGTGGCGAGGTCAAACACGCCCAGTGTTTCGGGGCGCAGGCCCGTCAGCAGCGACGCGCGGGAAGGATTGCACAAAGCCTCCTGGCAATAGGCGCGGTTGAACCGCAGACCCTGCGCCGCCAGCCGGTCTATGTTCGGCGATTTGACCAATGCATGCCCGTAGCACCCCAGCTCCGGCCGCAAATCATCCACCGCGAGAAAAAGCACATTGTATCGGGGGCTGGCGGCGGACATCGGCAGCGACAGCAAGGCAACCGGGACCAGGAGCGCGGAACGAAGCATCCACAGCAATTCCCTAGAAGCTTCTCCATAACATTTCATCCGGCGACAATGAGCGAAAGGCCGCTTTGAGGCAATCGAACGAACGTTATAGCTCACTGCGCCTTGTGCCGAGCGCAGAGAATAGCCAGTTTGATTTCATGAGAAGGCAATGTGGTCGAATCGCAGGCGTCACTGCGAGGTGTGGGAGGCTTCTTTGCCGCGCCACCCTATCCTTCGCTATATTGGCTGACTGCCTTGTTCTGGCTGGCCACACTCCGGTTCTCGTCGGCTCCGGCCTCGCTTCCGCCGCAGGTCTGCTGGCCCAACCGACCTCGCTCGCTGATGACGCGAGGGCCTCGGGGGAATTGCGCCCAGGTCTGAGCGAGGGAAGCAGGCGGCTTACCGCGCCCCCGCTCACCAATGCGGGGACAGAATCCGCCCCGCTTCCCCCTACGCAGACCATTTTCGGTCTGTGGCCGGGGGTCCGGACAAAGGATTCGATCATCCGTGTCTGGGGACGAAGCTACGACATCGCCCCGACCGGCCTTCCCCGTGCCGTCCAGTCCCAGGGCGAGCCGTTGCTCGCCCGGCCGGTGACGTTTCGGGTCAACGGCTCTGACGCCAGCGACGTCCAGTGTCGCGTCACCGCCACCGACAAAGAAAAGGCATCCTGGGAAGCCTACGGCACGCTGGCTGGCGTCCCTTATCGCTGCCGCGGGGTGGCCGAATTCGACGGCATGATGCGTTTCGACATCGAGTGGAATTCCAGTCCGTCCTTGCCATTAACTGAACTCCGACTGGAAGTTCCGGTGCGGCCGACCCAGGCCGGGCTGTTCCATTTCTATCCGCCACCCTACGACTTTCCGGCCATGACCTGGCCGAGACCAGGACGCGCCAATAGCTTGGCCCGCCCGGCCTATTGGCGTTCATGCTTCTCGCCTTGCGTGTGGCTGGGCAACGAGCAGCGCGGCCTGCAGTGGTTCTGCGAGTCGGACGAAGGCTGGCGTCCGGCCGACCCGAACAGCGCATTGGAGATTATTACCGCAGACAATGAGGCGGTGCTCCGCATTCACTTCCTCGACCCGGGAACAAAGATTGACCGCCCGTTCCGCCTGACTTTCGGCCTGATGGCCGGTCCGGTGCGCCCCGCTCCGACGACCTTCGAGCAGGGGCACTTCGGCTATAGTCACTGGACGAGCTACGCGATGGCCGATCCGATGGTCGAGCGAACCAACACGGCACCCAACGAACTTGACCGCCGCCGCGACCTGGGCGCCCGGTTCCTGGGCATGCACGAGGAATGGACGGATTTCGAGGGCATGTCGCGCGTCACCCAACCGGAGAAGCTCAAGCGCCTCGTTGAACAGGCCCATACCCGCAAATTGGGCCTGGTGCTCTACCATTCCATGCTCCTGCCGGATATCGCGCCTGAATACACGGATCTCGCCGCCGACTGCCTGTGCGAACCGCAGAGCGCCTACTACATTCACTCGCGAGAGCCCAAGCAGCACGATTACCCGATCTGCCATCGCAGCCGCTACTCGACCATGTTCACCGACGGGATTGAACGTCTCTTCAAGGAATACGGCATTGACGGCGTGTACCTGGATGGGGCCGCCTCGCCCATTCATTGCGCCAACGGCAGGCACGGCTGCGGCTATCTGGGTGCGGATGGACGGCGTCGCCCGACCTTTACCATCTTCGCCGCGCGCGAGCAGATGAAGCGACTGGCCCGGCTCTGCCATGCCCAGGGCAAACCGACGCTGATCGTCGCTCACATGTCCGGAATGGTCACGCTGCCGACCCTGAGCTTCGCCGATCTCCTGCTGACCGGCGAACAGTACTGGAAATCGCCGGAAACCTTCCGCCCGCCGCTCGAGTTCTTCCGCGTCGAGTGCATGGGCCACCCCCATGGCCTGCCCACCGACTTCATCGGCTACCCGCCGTTGGGCGGCTCGTGGGCCCAGACCATGACCGCCCTGCACAATGCCCCCAGCCCGTGGTGCGCGGGCGGCTGGGATGTGCTGCGGCTCTACCGCCAGTTTGGCGTGGACCAGGCCCGCTGGCATCCGTACTGGCAGCCTGACGGACTGGCGACTGCTGACACGCCCGAAGTCCGCGTCTCAGGCTTCTGCCAGCCTGGCCTAAAAGCGCTCCTGGCTGTCGGCAATACATCCGCCGTCGCTGTGCAAACGACGCTGACCTTCAACCAGGCTGCCCTTGGTTTTGGCGTCCAACCCGAGCGAGTACGCGACCCTCTGACCGGCGTGACGCTCAAACCCACCGAGCAGGGCTGGAGTCTCCGCTTGGAGTCCGAGGCCGTTCGGTGGTTGTGGGTCGAAGCGAAACCCTAACCTGCATGATCCGCAACACTCCAGCTTATGAAGGCAAATTCAAATGAATGGGCGAAATCCGCACGCCTTGTTCTTGCAGTGTGGGTGCTGCTCTCAGCCTTGCTGCCGTTCGACCTGCCAGCACGATCAATGAAACCAGTGTCCGTTATCAATGTCACAGATCTTTACCATCCGCCGCAAGACCCGGGGGACAACCTGGACTTGATTGCAGCGTATGCGTTGCCGGAGATTGAGTTGAAAGCGGTCATTCTCGACGTCAGCGAAGCCTTCCGGCGTCCGGTGGCCAGGCATCCGGGACTGGGGGAGGACCGTGACGGACCGCGTGAGGGAGGCTTCATCCCGGTCATTCAGTTGAACAGCATCTTCGGGCGCAACGTGCCCTGCGCGGTCGGCCCTTACCGGATGATGAAATCGCCCCAGGATAAGATGCTGGACACCCCGGCTTTTCAGCAGGCGGGGATTCGACTGCTGCTCAAGACTCTCTCCGAGAACCCGGAGCCGGTCACCATCGTCTCGTTCGGCTCGGCCCGCCCCATCGCCGCCGCCTTCAATCGGGACCCTGCCTTGTTCAGGCGGAAGGTGAGCCGCATTCACTTGTCCGCCGGCGCATCGGAACCCGGATACCTTGAATGGAACGTTCTTTTGGACACCAATGCCATGGTCTGCCTGCTGAGATCAACCCTGCCCATCGCGCTCTATCCGTGCGCCACAAAGGAAGGCCCGTTCGCCTATGGCCCCAATAACTCTTATTGGCAACTCCCGGATTTGCGCTTTGTCGAGCGGATGGCTCCGCCGCTGCGCCGCTATTTGGCCTATGCTATCGGCCGTTCCACGCGTGTCGATTTTCTGGGCGCCCTGGAAGAGGATCCGCCGGCCGCTGTAATGCGGGAAACCCTCGAGCGCAGGCACAACGTCTGGGAGACCGCGATCTGGCTCAATGTTTCCGGCCGGAGCCTTGTCCGCCGCTCGGATGGCAGTGCCCGAATTCTCCGCCGCCAGGACCTGCAGCCAACCGATGCTGTCCTGCCCAATGCGATTCTCCCGTGCAGAGTCGAGGTGCGTGAAGATGGTCAATTCACTATCCAGCGCACCCCAAAACCAACCAACCGTTGGGTCTATGAGCGAGGGGATCCACGGGAGAACGAACGGGCCTTGCGCGAGGCATTGCCCGCCTGGTATGAAACGATTAATCCGATCCCCCCAAAGGAAACGCGCGAGTGACTGCCACGTAGACCCCCTCGAACAAATGTCATAGGCGCCTGCCTTTGACCCCCGCCCAGCCGCCATATAGCCTGTGCGTATGAAATCCGCCTTTTGGCTGTGCCTCTTCGCACTGTCCTGTTCGGCCGCCGCGATTTCGTCTGCGAATCAGGCCTCGAATGTTTTTTCCACCGTCACGCCAGGCTCCGTTGAGATCGGTGGCTGGCTCGGCACAAAGCTCGACCTCTGCCACCAACACCGCATCGGGGACCTGGACACGCGTAAACTCGTGGCCCAGTTGCGCGACCATAAGGACAGCGGGGGATGGGGGAATTGGCGCGGAGAGTACTGGGGCAAATGGCTGACCGCTGCGGCATTGGCTTACAACTGGCAACCCTCCCCGGAACGGCTGACGCGCATCACGGAAGCCGCAACTCAAGTGATGGACGGCCAGGCCCCCGATGGCTACTTGGGGCCTCACAATCCAGAGCACCGCTTGGAAGCTTGGGACATCTGGTGCCGCAAGTATGTTCTCCTCGGCCTCTTGGCCACTTATGACCTCACCGATGACAAAGTGTTCCTCGAAGCCGCCCGCCGAAATCTCGATAACCTGATGGCGGATCTAAACAGAAGGCATCTCAAACTGGTGGACACCGGTCATCCCAATCTAAAGGGCACAGCGAACTGCTCGATTCTCGAGCCCGTGGCGTTGCTGTATCAGCGCACGGGTGATACCCGGTACCTTGCTTTCGCCGAATCCATTCTCAAGGAATGGGAAGGGCCCTCCAAGCTCTCGCCAACAGGATTGCGGCTGGTGGACGATGCGCTGGCAGGAAAACCACCGCTCCACAACCACGCCTATGCGATTATGTCGTGCTTCGAAGGCATCTGCGAACTCTACCGCGCCACCGGCAACAAGCGTTACTTGCAAGCGGCGGTGCGATTCGCGCATAGCGTTCGCGACCACGAGAGAATGATCGATGGCTCTGTCTCCAACCAGGAACTGTTCTGCGATGGTGCACGCACCCAAACCGAACTCCTTGAGCAGCCTCAGGAAACCTGCGCCACCGTCACATGGATGAAACTGTGTACTCAGTTGTTGCGTCTGACGGGTGAGCCGGTCTGGGCCGACGAGCTGGAGGTCTCTCTCTACAACGCCATGCTCGGGGCGATGACCCCGAGTGGCGAGTGGTTCACTTACCATCAGCCACTCGCCGGCGAGCGCGTCCCCAGCCACGTCCAGCAGCAGGACGTCGAGCTTAGCTGCTGCGTCATGAGCGGCCCGCGAGGGCTTCTGACCGCTCCCCAATGGGCGGTGATGGCCTCCAAAGAGGGCCCGGTGGTGAACCTTTTCGCTCCCGGTACAGCCCGCGTCGTGCTTCGCAGCGGTGATAAAGTCTCGCTGCGACAGGAAACCGATTACCCCCTCGAAGGTCGTGTGAAATTCACCGTATCGCCCACCCGCAAGACACGCTTCACCCTGCACATTCGCATCCCGGCCTGGAGCACCAACACCGCCTTAAGTGTAAATGACGCCCCGGTGTCCTGCGCGCCAGGGACGTACGCAAAACTCGGCCGCGAATGGAATCCGGGTGACGACGTGCTCCTCACGCTGGACTTGCGCGGCCGGGCGGTGCCGGCGCCCAGCGGCGCGCCGCAACTGGCAATCATGCGAGGGCCCGTGCTGTTGGCCTTGGATAATCGCCTCGTGCCGCCACTGGACGCACCCGTTAGGCTGAAAACCGCTGCTGGACGGGTGGAGCTCACGCCGCGCACAACCAGACCGGACTGGGTCTGGATGACCTTTAATGCCGCCTTCGAAGTCCGGCCCTTCCATTTTTATGATCATTACACCACGAACCTCGCCCTCTGCGATTTCGCCTCCGCCGGAAATGCCTGGAGCGAAAGCAACCTGTTCCGGGTCTGGCTCCCTCAGCCGCTCCTTTTGAGCCAGGCCTTTCCCTCGAACACCTGGAAGATGCTCGAGCCCGGCAAAGCGCGCCCCGAACAACCAAAGAGCCTGCAGTCAAAATAGTCCAGCGCCACAAGCATCATGCGCACGAACCCATCCCGTCGCCATTTCCTTACAGCCCTCGGGCTGACCCTGCTCGGCTCCTCCTGCAGCAACCGGCCTCAACGCCGCTCTTACAGGCAGGAACGGGACTCCCAGTCCCGGGAGACAGTCCGGGACCGGCTCTGGATGTGGGCTCATGAAGCCGGTGCCTATGACAATTCCTATGGCCTTCCTCGAAACGGGCGTATCACGCCGGTCGAAGGCGCACACTACATGGGCGTGCCCAACGTCGTTCTGGTGCATTACAATGGAAGACCCACTCCGCCCTACAATCAGTTCGCAATCCCGTTCAAGTCTTTGAAGCGGGTCAATTGGTCCATCACCGGTTCAGGGGGTGCCACCACCGAGCAGGAGCGCGAAAAGGTCTTCGGCCTCGCCGCTGCTATGCCGTTCATAACCGGAGTGTTCCTGGACGATTTCTTTCGCATCGCAGAGGCTCCGGCACCCAATCCGAACGCCCAGCCGCCGAGCCAACCCGAGCCCGTTGCGGCTCTGACGCTGCAGCAACTAAGCGATATACGCAACCGATTGAACAACGTGAATGGCCGGCGTCTGGATCTCGGAGTTGTTGTTTACACTCACCAACTCGAGGCGCGCATTCTCGCACACCTCGCAATGTGTGATGTCCTTTCCCTCTGGACCTGGAGATTCGAGGATTTGGAAGCGCTGGAGGAGAACATGGGCAAGCTCGAACGGTTGGCGCCCGGCAAGCGCATTCGGCTTGGCTGTTACATGTGGGGGTTCGGCACCGGTAAACCCATCCCCCTCAGCCTCATGGATAAGCAGTGCCAGCTTGGGCTCCAATGGCTTAAAAACGGCAGAATCGACGGCATGATTTTCTGTGCGACAAACATTTGCGACCTGGGACTGGAAGCTGTGGAATGGACTCGGCAATGGATCGCCCGCGAAGGTGGGAAGCCTGTTTGAACGCGATTGAACCTGAAGATCGGCACTGAACTGCAATGAACAACAAAACAGAGCTGCGTAATCCACTAATCTTTCGTGTTCCTGCCACTGCGTGCAAACGCGTCCGGTATGGGATGCGGGTTGCGCCAACCCCCATATTCTCCGTGCTTCTTTTGAGCTCGCAGTTGCATGCACAGCCGATGGATTTCGCGCAAAACGGGAAGGCCCTGGGAGAACTGCGCCAACGGTTGCAAGAGGGATGTGAACGGCTCAACGCGCCGCCGTTGGACAGCGCTGAGTTTGTGCTGTCGGACCTGCATTTTCTCCAGGCGCGCCGATTCAACGAATACAGTGGCGATGTCTCCGGCCGGATGGTGGCAGCTTTGTTTGCCGGGTCCCTGGCTTTGGACAAAACAAACACCGTTTTAAATGCGCTGCTCAAGGAGATTCCCGGGCTGCAAAAGCCCGACGGTCACTTTGGCGCGGAACAAGACCTCGCCCGGACTGTGACCCAGGAACGGGACATGCCCATCCTCTGGGGCAACAGCCGGATGCTGCTCGCCCTGGCGCAGGTTTGGAGAATGTCCCCGAATCCGGACCCCAAACTGTGCGAAACGGCCCGGAAGCTCGGGGACTACATCATCGAAGGGCGGCGCTACTTCGGTAAAAAGGAGAACTTCGAGAACGTTGGCGGCGCACTGGCGTCGGGCTTTACCACTTGTTACCCGGCGCTGATCGACGGACTCGTAGCATTGGGTGAGGTTTCGGGAGAACAAAAGTATCTCCAGGAGGCGCAATACATTGCCGGACTGTCGCTCCTGGACAAGGAGTTCGCCAAGCATCACAGCCATGGCCGGCTTACCGCATATCGTGGCATTCTGGACCTCCACCGGCTCATGCCGGTTCCGGACTTGATCGCACAAGTCGTGGACGGCTGCCGAACAATCCAGGCTGAGTACGTCCTTCCCATCGGCGGCCTGCAGGAGGTTTTCAGCCCGACCTATGACCGCGACGAGGGCTGCTCCGTCGCCGATTGGGTCCGTGTGAATGCGTTGCTCTGGCGCGCCACCGGCGAGATGGGATATCTGGACGCGGCGCAGCACGCCTTCGAAAACCACCTGCTCGCAGCCCAGTTCCGCAACGGCGGCTTCGGCCACCGTCAATTGCGTCTTTTGCAGGTCGGTGGCCGGACGCATTTGGGCGCCGGCCTGGGCAACATCGGCTCGGAATCCTACTGGTGCTGCAGCATGCATGGTGTTCAATTGCTCGCCGACCTCGCCTGCTACGCGTTTGCCAAACAAGGCAGCACCGTTTACATGACCGGCCTGGCGGAAGCGGAAGCGGCCTTCCGCGATGAGAATGGCACAATTCGCATTTCCGCTGAGCGGCTGAATGCTGAGACGTGGCGAATTCGCACAGAAGCGACCCGCCCCTTCCTGCTCAAGTTCCGGGCGCCGGCAGCGCCCGATCAGAATCCGCCCAAGGCTGCTTGGAGCGAAAAGGCGGTCGCAGCGGGCGCCCATAGTCTGAGACTCAAGGTCAAAAGGCATTGGAACCTGGTTGAAGCTCGGACCAGCCGCCCATGGACGAACGAAGCAGGGCGTATCTTCCTCAATTCCCGCCTTTATGTGCTGCCCGACGAAGCTTTACCGGCAGGATTTCTCGCCCGGGATGCCGTTCCGCGACTGGCATTCGCACAATCCTCTCGTGCAGCGGAAGAATTGCCTGTCATTGTTCAAGGGCAGGGTGGCCAATGGCTCAATGCCTCACTGGTCTCCGCTTCCACCAGGCCGTTTGGCGGCTGGCGGGCGCTGTTCGAAATGGAACCGCTGGCCGCGAGGGCTTTTGCCTCGCGCAGCAAGGCCGCGGCCCCGCCGATGAAAAATCGCGGGCCACGGCTCGAGCTGCAGTTCGCATCCAGCGGAAGTTACAAAGGATACCTGAATCAAATTGAAGTGCTTCACGGTAATGGCTTTCATGAGTCTCCTTCCGTCGAGCTGTTCGGCAAAGTCGGACAGAACAGCGTGGCTGTGTGGACGCAGGGCGCGGCGCCTCGCCCTGGAGTCATCGGTCTGGTGGGGGTGAACGGCCGCTACAATGGAACCAAAAACGCCGGCTGGACAGCGAGTCGCTGTGACCAGGAGCCTACGCCAAACAGCTGGAACCACGAGGGAGGCCCCCCTTTGCTGGAGACGATCGGCGCATTTGGGTCTCAGCCCTGGCAGTATTTTCCGGCCGCCTTCGCCGGATCGAATGCGCAGTGGATCTGGCCCCAAGCCGGCGAGACAAATTCCAAATGGCTCTTCATCCGCCAGATCGACCTCTCCCTCGACAGCGATTGATCAACTCAGAAGCGGACTTGGAACTCCACTGGCTTCCTCACCGGGTAAATCGAAACCTCTTCCACATTCATCCGCGCAGAGACGGGGCCCAGTCCTTCAACGGATTTCACAGGCAACCCTAGCGGGTGCCGCAGCCGCAGTCTGATCCGCCCGGACCAGTCCCTTTCGTCCGGAGGGACGATTCGCACCGCAACACTCTTGCCATCCGCCGCCGCGGTGAGCCGGTATGACACTTTGCCGAAGATCGTCGGAGCGCCATTGACCGCGATCGTCTTGCCTGGCTCGAGCCACGGGCGCGGCAGCGCACCCGCCAGCACGAGCGTTTCACCCTCCTCACGCAGCAGCATATTGCGGAGCAAGCGCAGTTGCATGGAACATGAATAGGTATGCGGCAGTGTCTTGTGGTTTTCGCCGGTTCGATGATCCGTAACCTCGACGGGCGAGTAAGTGCCGCGCGACATCCCATACGCCATCATGCCATAAAGCCCAAGCACGACGCGTTTTGCTTCCCCCCGCTCCAAACAGTCCTGCCAGTAACCGTAGGTATAGGCGTGATCAATCCAGTCGTAGAATCGGGCCTGCCCGAGTTCCAGCCCTTGTCGGCGTTCCATTGCACCTAGGATTGCCTCGTGCTGCCAGGTGCCCGGAGGAAACAGGCCGGTCTCCAGGATGAAGGGGGCACAAAGGGCGTAATAGCCTTTGGCCAGGTAGTCGGTCTCTCGCAATAGAGCCTGCGTTTCGGGAAACATCGGCACCAGCCGCATACCGTCGCGCCAAACCGACGAGCGCTTCATGGAATCAACAATGTCCGCCAGGTAGGCCTCCCCTTCTCTTTTCAAGCGAGCGGCTTCGTCCTTCATGCCGGCGCTCTCGAACGCCTTCGCCACCTCGTTCATGCCCCAGACGTGATAGACGTCCGCTGGCAAGAAGACGGCGGGCGCCGGGTAATCGCAATATGGACGGTAGCGCACCAGCCCTTGGTCGGGCAGACGGGTGCCGGGATGGAAACCGTGGTCTTTGAGGCTGCGCCGGCGCTTTTCCAGCGCCCAGTTGCACATCTTGAGCAAAGCGGGCGTCATGCGCTTAAGCCACGCTTCATCACGGGTGATCTGGTAGTGCCTTGCCATGGACCACATCATCGCACCATTATCAATGAACCCCGAGTTGATGGAGAACACGCCGTCGGGCTCCTGGAAAGTCAGCAGGGAATCGTAATACATGGTGGCTTGCTCGGTGTAGCCCAGGCAATCCAGCACGTGGCAGAAATGCGCCGCGCTCACCCCAAAAACCACGTCATAAAAGCCGGTGCCGTCGCAAACGTGATAGACGTCGCCGCGCTTGGGCACGTTTAGGAAACCCCACGTTATCCACGCTCGATACGCGTCCATAACCCGCTGCTCCGGAACCTCAAAGCGGCTTCCTTTGCCGATCCACGCTTCCCACCACGCAGTGACCTCATCCAGCTTCGTCCGAAAGTCACCTTCCGAAGGTTCTTCGATTCCCAGCTTAAAGATGTCGAACGGCACCCGCACCAAGACGGAGCCCGCTTGGCCTGGCGCCAGGTCCACCGTCCAATTCCGCGTGGCCGCAGCCGGCTCCGGATCACCAACCACCCTGAACGACACCGGCACCTGGCGAGCTTCCGTGGCCGTGTTCGTCAACTCCAGCCGCGCCCACGCGTAGACGGGAAACTCAGAGCTCATTCCCTCTGAACAGCCAAACACCGTTTCTTCGCACTGCAGTCCATCGTGAGCCCAGCCAACCACAACCACAGGTAAGTAGCCTTTGTGCAGCCGTTTCGCCTTCGACATGTCACCCGCCCCAAACCTTTGTGGCGGCTGTCCAATCTCGAAGAACCCGACAGGCTGCTTCGTGTTCCACCGGTCCGACTTGAGTTCCAGCGACCCATCTGAGTCCACGCCGATCTTGAACGAGGCGTGCAACGTGCCCACGACCTCCCGCGGCCACTTCATCGCCGGAAAATGTCGGCTTACAGATTCGAAGGAAGGATCGCCCGCCCCGGCCATTTCCTGTTCACCCAGAACATCTCTCAAGGGAGCATCGCGAAAGGCGGCATCCTCGGCCGTGAGGCGGAGCTGCGCGCGGTCGAGAGCCGTCACGTGCAAGTTGCGGATTCGTGACACACGCTCCGGCCCCGGGTCCGTGTAACTATTATCCAAATGCTCCCGCGGAAACGCGGGCGGGTTGGCGTGTCCGCGGCCGGCAATCAGCAGCGCCGGCGCTCGCATGAAACTTCCCGGACGGTCCGCAATCAATTCCCGGCGCTCCGGAATTCCCTCCCCCGAGACATAGTAGCGCAAGCCGTCGGCTGCTACCTCGATGGCAACCCCAATGAACTTCCCTGACCCAACTATGCCGAGGCGCTGGAACCGAACGACGCCCTCAACCAGGTCCATCACAATGATCTGCTGGCCACCCCCATTTGGCGTCAGCCCGATCTGGGTGTAGTTAAGTGCGTCCCAATACAGCGTCAGCGCAGTGGCCCAACTGTTTCCGTGGTCCGGAAGAATCTCGCAGGATGCGCGAATGAAATCCTGCCCCAATGGACGCTGAATATGGGCATATGTGTTCTCACGTGCTCGGATTTCAAGAGCCCCGTCTGCAATTCGGACTGCGTTACCCGGCGCGGCATCCACCTGCCAGGGGGAAACGAGCGCCGTGCCCCCGAACGTTTCGTCAAAGGGCAACGGCAGAACCTCACCGCCCTTTCCGCTCGCGGCCAATGCTGCCAACATGCAGCCGCCGATCACGGTGCAATTCATGCCGAAATAAATTGTCATTGATTGTGCGGGGCAGAATGCAAGCCCGCCCTCCCTATCGCAACTGAACAAACGTTATACGGCCGCGTGGAAAGGATAGGCTTCTGCGGCCAGGAAACATCTTCCTTATCTTCCGCCACAGCTCCCACCGCCTACGGGGTACCTGGATTCATTCTTAATTCACAACCATCATAGGTAACATGGCCATCCCAGACTGAGCAGTTCAAAACCGTCTCGAGCACGAAACGCAATTTGACGGTGTGTGGGCCGGTCCTTATCGTTTGCGTCAGGCGCGTATAGGGTCCGGCTGCTTTGATCTCCGAGCGGGCGGGCGGCCCCAGTGGCTTGAGATCCTTGTCCAGTTCGAGTAACAGCAGCCCGGCTGAATCCCCAGCGCTTCGGCCGAAACCCTTGCCCTGCAAATCCGCCGCGCTCACCCAAACAGTGCCAGTGTAGGTGGCGCCAGGTTGAACATCCACATCCTGATATACTTGGGTGTGGCAATCCTTGTCGGCGTGGGTGCGCAGAGCGCCTTTCCCGGCATGGAGTTCCGGCAATCCCTCTTTCGGTCGTCCGGCAAAAGCGCTTTCCTGCCAGAGGTAACACCTGCCCGAGCTTCTGAGTTCGGCTCGCCATTCCTCACCGGAGTACTTCCCGTATTTGTCCGCTGCCGTGCCCGCGGTTGTTTCTTCAAATCCCGGGTTGAGCAACAGATTGCGAGCGGGATTGAAACTCAGGGAGGAGGAGACCGGCCTTGCCCCGTGGCCTCCGGCACCCGGACCAATCTCGATGGCTTGCACAAAGGCTTCGCCTCGCAACGTCTGGTCGCCATCGCCGGTTAACAAACCCGTGAACCGAATCTCGATGATGCCATCCTTCGGCTTGACACCGTTGAACACAAGGTCCGCAGCCTTGTTTGGCCCTCCGGCAGTGGCGGCCACGTCCAGTCGTTCCACCACCTTGCGTCCGTTGAGGTGGATGTCGAAACAGTTCTTCCCCGTGTCCAGTCCCCGGGTCGCTGCGAACTTGAGCCGAACATAGTATTCTCTCGGCCCAACCGTCAGATTCACCCAAAAATCCCGGGCATGGTAGCCATAGCGATACAGTTCCGGGTCCGGCGTGCCGGTGATCGGTTCGGTAACGGCATTGGTCCACCAGCAGTCGGACACGGTGTCCCGCAACACGGCGAGCCGCGTCACAACCTCCGTCCCCGGACGCCACAACTGCCCCTGGCTGTCGCGGTAATCTTGTCGCCCAGTATAGCCCATGATCATGCGTTGGGCGCCGGTCGGCCCGGCGCCAGTCGGAAAACTGCTCGCCACGTTTTCCGTGGAAAACTGCACAGCGTCCACGAAGACACGACCTCCTCGTGAGTAAGGGTTCTTCTCGCCCCGGGCAACCACCTTGAGCGTGTGTTTCCCTTCAGCGAGGCCATTTTTGTAATACAGCACCTGCTGGCTGCGCGCCGATGGATTCCAGAAATCAATCGGAACAAGCTGCTTCACTCCGTCCACGTAAACATCCGCCAGGCCGCCCTCGGGTCCCGCCTGGCCAATCAGCCGCACCTGATTTCCCGGGAAATCCGCCGTCATGACGGCGTCCTTCCTCTCCGACACTCGAAGGGACCCACCCCAAGCGTCCGCATTCGTCTGCACAATCCACACGCCTTCAAAACTCAATGAGCCATCGTCTAGAACCTGCTGAGGGTCGTTGCCCGTGACTTTTAGTTGCCTCGCGCCGTCATGGCGGATTTGCACGACGACATCGCCATTGGGAAGCTTCTTGATCGTGTAGCCGTTATCAGACAAATCGCGCCGCTGGCGGAGCGCGCGTCCGTCCGCCGTGATTCGTTTCGGCGTAAAGGACAGCCGAAGCACGTCCACGGTTTCCGGCGGTGCATCGAAGGTGGCGTACTCGATGAGGCCGTCGCCGTAGCGCACGGAGTTCACCACCGCGCTGGAACGTACGATGTGGTTCTCACGGCTGGCCCCCAGTTCCTCCGGCAGCCAGCCCATGGCCATCTGCACCCAGCGCAACGGCAGCGGATGGGCGATGTTGAACCAACTGCCGTTAACCTCGACGCCGCCGTCAATGTTGTCCTCACTGGCGCCGGTCTCGTGGACGTCGTAGGTCTGCAGGATGAATTGGCGCACAGCCATCTCCCGCGCCCACGGATCCTCGGCCTGCACCGCATACTGCCCCAGAGTCTTTCCCACCAGCAGCGGGGCGTACCAAAGCGAGCGCATGCAGCAGGAACTGGACTCGGGATAAGCCCAGGCGCCGCTATAAACATCGCCACCCGACTCAGGCGCCGCGCTGCTGTGGTTGTAGAACAGAGTTAGAATGTTACGGGCATCGGCGCGCCAGTTTGGAAACAGCCGCCGATGCTCAAGAAGGTAAGCCGGTGCCTCCGCGGCAAGAGTGCAGCAGTGCGTGGGATTCGCCCAATCCCAGAAGTAACGACCCCACGTGTCGTCCACGAGCCATGCCGGAAGCAGTTTTTCGCTCAAGTACCGACGCCCAGCATCCCGTGCTTTCAGAATCCGCTCCTCGCTTCCTGTGTAGCCTAGACGAACGAGTTCATCCAGAAACCCCAGGATGAGCACCACTCCGCCCGTTTGTTTGTTGTCTTTCCAGGGGGTCGCGTCCGGGTTGGCGTAGCGGGGCCAGGGATCGCCGGCTGGATCAAGATTGCACCGCTCCGCCAATAAATCCCCCCAGTGCGCCGCTGCTGCAAACCACCGGTGATTTCCGGTTACCTGATAGGCCCGCAACAAGCCCTGACCCATATTCGCGCATATATCAAGTTGAATGATCCCTTCGGGGTTGCATTTTTGGTACACTTTGCCTCTGACGGGAACGCTGATAGGAAACAACGGCCAAGGATGGTCAGGGGGTGTCTGGCATCCGGTTAAAAGGTATTCCGCCATATACGTCAGGTGAGCTATCGCGGCGGGATCACCGGTGTATCGGTAGTAGTCCGTCATGCCGAACAAGACGCTCACGGTCCGCTGCCCGATGTCTCCTGTATCCCAATCGCTGGTTTGAACCGGAGTGATGGCGCCATTGGTGGCGATCTTCCATTGCCCGCTAAACACGTAAGCCGGGTAGGCGGCCATAGCGGCGTTGGTGGCCGTCCACGGGTAGCGTTTAAGGGTTTCCGCCGCAATGCGGACCCGGTAATCGCACTGGCCATTCAAGCCTTGGTACCAAGGCGCGATGACGCCGTGCGCATCCGCCACGGCGGCGTGGCCGTAGTAATGGGGTTTGGTGGCCGCCGGCGCAATCAGGCTCGCGCAGAACCAGAAGGCGAGCATCAGGCCATGGTGCAGGGCTTGTCTCATAAATCGTTGCAGGCTGTTTTCGTTGTGTGGGATTGTCACCGCCAGGCGAGTTGCGGCGCAATCGAACAAACGTTATATGGAAACGCGCTTATGAGGACTATAGCCAGACGCGGCTCTCGATCCACCAAGCCGCCGGCCTGCCAGCGGTCTATAATCGCCCCGGTCGATAAGGAAACCATGCCCTCGTTAGTCGCTTCGCGGTGCCTGCTCCACCTCAAACCCGCTACATTGATGTAGCGCTGCTTGGACGCCCCGCGCCGGCTTTCCAATAAGGTCAGCACGAGCCTGTGTGGGTCCGGTTTGAGGGTTTGGCGTTTACACTCAAACTGCAGGTTTCGCCCGGGATCTTATTCATACACTCCGGCCACACCCGGTGCGCCAGGCTGACGCCTGTCACGCCGGGTGCTTCGCTCGTCCCACCTCCAACGCGCTCCCGCTTCGCGTCTTTGAACGCCCGGCGCGAAACCAACGCTCTCCGCAGTTCCAACGCCCCAGGACCGCTCGTTCGGGCGCGCTTACGATGCAGCAGTCGCGCCAGCCCCCTTTAACCCACGGGCTGGCACGCCTGCTGCAACCATTGGATTGCGCCCTGCCACTCGCTCCGGAAGAAGACAATGTTAGAATTACGACTCCTTCGGGCTGTCGGGTGTCGTGGGTTCTCCTGCGCGTCCAGTGCTGCCCGCGGCCCTACCGCCCTGAAAATGCTCTCTCAATAAAAAAGTGTGAGAGAGCATTTTCAGGTCGGTAGGGCCGCTAGGCGTTGGCATCTCCTGGTCGGCGTTCGTTGGCAGCAGTTCCAGTGTCGGGTCGCTGCGGTCTATTTCCAGCGCGTTACTTTGCCGGTGCAGTGGTGGCGGGCGGCCGGTTGTCCTCCTCAGTTCCGTCCCCGTCTCCCGTGGTGGCAGCCGTTTGAGATGAGTGGCCACGGCATACATACCACCTTCAAGGACGTCCGCTCCCACCCCTGCCGCTGTTTGGAGAGTGCCACCAAGCTGGCCGAGCGCTTCATCGCCGGCGTCACCAAGCCCCGCCCCGCTGCCCAGCCCGAGACCACCCCCGCGCCCGAGCCCCAGCCGGTGGCCGCATAGGTCAGACATCCCTGGCTCCGGTCAGGGATTCTTTACGCTCGCGAACACGGCCCACCCATCCCCAATGCTTGCTTCCACGTGCCCAAGGGGTCTTCGCCAGAGAACGCGTAAAACGCGATATAGCGCGCCACCATTCCGGCGGCTACCTTGGTAGCCACCCCGCCCAAAACCGACATCAAAAACGCCGCTACGGCCCTTCCCGCTCGATTGCGGGCCGGTCCTCTGCCCAGAGCTGCTTTCTCGACCAAATGCCAGATCGCACCGCTACGAGACTCGCACACACGCCCTTTGGGCCGTGTGTGCGAGTCTCAAGCCCAGGCCGACGCGCACCATGGTGCACTTTCAGTCTACTTTCGGTCCACCGCCAAACACCGAACTTCCACCCAACTCTTACCCCCCCTGTTCCTGGCCGGCCTGATTGGCATCAGAAGCCGCGCAGAAACTACCGCCTCCTCCGTTTCACCCTACTTTTTGCCCTACTTTCGTATAACCGTCGTGCATCCCCCTATTCCGGCGTAACACTCGGCGGCGCAGCCGCTTGCCTCCGCTGGGCCTCCATTCTGGCCAAAACCTCCGCCCGTGTCTGCTTCACACTTTGGCCCCCCTTCCACCAGTGATACTTGGCGTCGCTGTCAAACGGGATGCTCAGGTCGCCGCCAGCCGTCAAAAACGGCTCCTTTGGCCTCACAGGGGGCGGCGCTGTGCCCGAAATCATCGTTTTCTCCTTATTCCCCCTGTGACACCCTAAGGTTTCCACCTTTTCCTCTCCAAACCATAATTCTGGCTCCTGCTGGTTACTGCAATTTTCCCCTCTTTTCTTCAAATATAGGGAACTACAGGGTGTCACAGGGGGAATCAGGGCTTTTTGGGCATTTCCACAGGGGGTGGCCTCAGGGGGCAGAGGGGGAATAAGGGGTTTTTGACCATTTTCCCGCACCGACTTCAGCCAATCCACCGGATTCGTTCTGTTGTCCTCCCAGCCTGGATCTCATAAAAGGCCACGTCATGCCCATTGCCGGTGCTGCTCGACTTGGTGGCGCGCATTCACCGGTAACCCGACTAGGGCCGCGTGCTCGAGTTCGAACAGCTCTACAGCAAGCTGGCCGCGATCCGTCTCGGACGTCACCCGCACCGCCTGGCTAACACGCTCCCGCCACCACTCGGCAAAACCGTCCTTGAGTTGCTCGCGGCAATCATCCACTCCCTTGCCCGGCCCGTTGAGCGGGATGCGCGGTAGATACACCGGAATGGGATGCACCAGTTTCGCGAGGCGAACTGCCGCAAAAGAAAAGCTGAAATTCAGCGCGGTGTCCGAGTCGCCGGAGAAGATGATCCGCGCCGGCTTCACCCGAGCGATCAACGCTGCAAACTCCGGCAACAATGCCTCGCCGCCCTTCTGCGCGAATCCGAAGAATCCAGAGAATCCCATCGCCGCAAAACCAGCCTCCGTCAGCGACATCGCCTTGAATTCACCCTCGACGCCCGCTACATCACCGCCGGCCGGCACCCTCTCCAGCCCCGGCGGCACATACGCATGTACTGTTGTGCCGAATGCCTGATGATACTTCTTCGATCCCTGCGGCTTGTCCAATCGCAGCCGGCCGTAAGGCTTGCCGCCATCCAGCACCGGTTCGCCTGTGACGGTGAGGTAAGGCAACCACAGCCCGCTTTGTTCCAAGCCGCAAAGCGCCAGCGCCTCCGCAGCGCTGACACGCCGCACCCCGGCCCGTGCCAGCATTGACAAGTAGATGTCACGCGCCTTGGCGGGCGGCCTGGTCCCGGTTCGCCGTCTTCAGGGGCCATCGATATTGGTTCCCGCCAAACCGAATTCGAACGTGGAACTCGTCGTTCGTCCGCTGGAAGACCTTTTCGCGCCAGTATCGGCTATCCGTCTTGGGATAGGCTTTCCCCTCACCTTTGCCATTAGTCCTCGGGTCAATCATGGACTCATTTTGGACTCGCCATGCTGGCCCGTCAGATCTTTACGTGTCCGAAACTGACAATGATTCTAACCAATGTTAACAGGGTCCGAATGCACATTTCGTCCGAAACCGACCGCACCTGTTCGCAAGTGCCAAGGCAAGACTGAAAATCGGCGGTTGAATTCCTCCCCCAGCCACCACTTCGACTTGGGGAACAGCCATCCGCAGACCTTGCCTCCAGATTCGCGTAGCTCCACCACCTGTAACCAGGCTTGACCTTTGATGGATTACGGGCAGAATATGCCCTCAGATTCCAAATCGGAGGTTGTGGTCGCAGCCCCTTTGATATTGGGCTGCTGCGTCGCGCTAGTTTTGGCATGCGACCCCGTTTGCCCGGTTTGGCGCAGATTTGATATGCAGCATATACGCAACATCGCCATTATTGCCCATGTTGATCATGGCAAGACCACGCTCGTGGACTGCCTGCTTAAACAGTCGGGCACCTTTCGCGCCAACCAGGCGATTGCCACCGAGGAGCGCATCATGGACTCGATGGACCTGGAACGCGAGAAGGGCATTACCATCAAGGCCAAGAACGCCGCTTTCAAGTACAAGGATTACCACATCAACATAGTGGACACGCCCGGCCACGCAGACTTCGGTGGCGAGGTCGAGCGCATTATGAACATGATTGACGGCGTGTTGCTGGTAGTGGACGCAGCCGACGGGCCACAGGCGCAGACGCGGTTCGTCTTGCGCAAAGCGCTCGAAGCGGGGGCCAAACCAATCGTCGTCATAAACAAGATTGACCGCGACAATGCCGACCCGCACAAGGTGCTCGATGAAGTGTGGGATCTGTTCATGTCGCTGCACGCGACTGACGAACAGATGGATTTCCCGGTCATCTACGCCAGCGCCCGGGACGGTTATGCCAAGACCGATATGAAGAACGCCAGCAGCACGATGAAGCCATTGTTCGATGCCATCATCAAGCATATTCCCCCGCCGCGCGCGCACGCCGGAGAGGGGTTTCGGCTGCTGGCTGCCAACCTGGATTATTCGGACTACCTGGGCCGCATCGCCTTTGGCAAGATCTACAGCGGCAAGGTCAGGGTGGGCGACTCCTGCGTTTGCATTCACGGCAACGGGGGCAAAAGCAAGGCCAAGATCACCGCCATCTTCCATTTCGAGGGCTTGAAGCGGATCGAGATCCCCGAAGCCCATGCGGGCGACGTCGTCGGGCTTACCGGATTTGAAGACGTTTTCATCGGTGAGACGATCACGGACAGCGAAGAACGGTCCCCGCTGCCTTTTGTGCCGATTGACCCACCAACAATTCAGATGCAGTTTGCCGTCAACGACGGGCCGCTGGCCGGCATTGACGGCCAGCTCGTCACCGCCCGCCACATCTGGGAGCGACTCGTCAAAGAAGTGCGCACCAACGTCGCCCTGCGCATCGAGCAGACCGACGCGCCGAATATCTTCAATGTCAGCGGCCGTGGCGAGATGCAGATTGCCATCCTGGTCGAGCAGATGCGCCGGGAAGGCTATGAGGTGCTGGTGTCCCGTCCTGAGGTGATCTACCGCAGCGACAAGCAGGGCCGGCGGCTGGAGCCTATCGAACGGTTGTTCCTGGAAATCCCCAAGGATGCCATGGGGGCAGTGCTCGAGAATCTGGCCGATCGCAAAGCCGAGATCACGCATATGGACCATCATGGCGATCAGGTAAGCATCGAGGCGCTGATTCCGATGCGCGGCTTGATTGGTTTTGAGACCGATCTGGTCAACCAGACCCGTGGCCTGGGCGTGATGAGCCACCTGTTCCAGGAATACGGGCCCGACCGGGGCGAGATTGTCGCGCGCAAGAACGGCTCGCTGGTTAGCATGGAGAACGGCGAAGCGATGGCTTATGCCCTGAATATGATCCAGGAACGGGGCCGACTGATGGTCGAGCCGGGCGACCGGATTTACGCCGGCATGATCGTGGGCGAAAATGCCCGCGACAATGATATCCCGGTCAATCCCTGCAAGGCAAAGAAGCTGACGAACATGCGTTCGCAGGGCGACGGCAAGGGCATCCAGCTTAATCCACCGCTCAAACTATCACTCGAACGCGCCCTCGAATACATCGGTTCGGATGAATACGTGGAAGCGACGCCCAAGAATCTGCGCCTGCGCAAGAAGATTCTCGACGCAGTGGTGCGCAAGCGGGCCGCGCAAGGCCGCGCGGCTAAAGCGTTGACAGAATAAACTCCTTAGCCTGCCACCGGGTTGGCGGCAGGTGGCCGAGCCGTCGGCACTTGATCAGCGGGTGGCGCCGGTGCCCTCGCAAGCAGGGCAGGAAGGCGCAGCGTGGCGAAGCAGATGGTAGATGTAGTCCTTCAGCTTGGCCCGGCGCATTTTGATCTCCTCGATTTCCTGGTCCGTGGCAAAGTCAATTTCCTCCTCGATACGGTATATCTCGTCATCCAGGCGGTGATACTCGTCGTAGATGTTCCGAAAGTGGTCATCGGAAGCCTTGAGTCGCCGGATGGTCTCGCGATGTTCCGGGAACTCGCGCAGGATGGGATGATGCAGGTCCATGGGAGTGATCTCCAGTTGTCAGCTTTTCAGCCTCATGTTTCGGATTGGACTGACCGCAGTGGCAAAGCCCAACGCCGCCAGCTTTGGTTTGAGCGAAGACGAACCAACCAGTGGAGCTGCGGCTTTGTCGTTGGCATCCGCTTGCGGGCAGCCGGTTGTGTCGAATCGCTCTAGTTCCATTCGCGGTCTCGTCGCATTTTGCAGCGTGCAGTCATTTTAGCCCAGTGGCGGCCGCAGTAAAGTGTTTGTTTGAGGACTATTCCGGCGGGGCCACGCCCGGGCACTCCATTCCTACCAGGCAAACGTCGTCGCCAAAGACCTGGCCGACCGCGAAGCGCCGAATGTCCGCCAGGAGTTCATCGAACAACTGCGAGGCCGGGAGTTGCGCCCGCCGTTGCACCCCGGCCACCAGCATCGCCTGGGAGTAGAGTTCGTTGTTGGGCGCCTGCACCTCGTACAGTCCGTCCGTGAACAGCATCACCATGTCGTTCGGCCTCAGCCGCACTTCGGAAGTCTGGTAGGTGGCGTCCTGAATCAGCCCGAGGACTGGCTGGCTGTGGCCTGTGGCATTGGCCAGCGGCCGGACTTCGCCCGCGCGCCGGCAGATGTGCAGCGGTTTGGGATGGCCGGCGTTGGCGTAGCGCAGGCGGCCGGTCCTCCAATCCGCTACCAGGTAGAAAGCGGTCGTGAGCATCGGCGTCCCGGTATGCTGAAGGATCGAGTGGAGGTCGGAGTTGAGCTTGCTTAGGAACTGTCCGGGATTGGTAGCAATGGGTTTAAGCTCCTCCGCCAGCGCCCGGACCATCGCCGTCACCAGGGCGGAGCGGACCCCATGCCCGGCGACATCACAGATGAACACGCCCGCCTCGTTCTCAGATAGGGCGGAGACGGTGAAGAAGTCGCCACCCACGCTGCCGGCGGGAAGATAGCGGTGCGTGAACTGAAGGGCGCTCGCGTCGGCCGGCGCTGCGGGCGGGAATGTCGGGTACTGCTGCGGCAGCATGGTCAGTTGAATTTCGCGCGCCATGGTTAGATCTTCCTCCATCTGAGCGTTCCTGGCTCGGAGCTCTTTGCGATGTTGCGCCAGCAGGACGTTGGCCCGGCGAATCTTCTCCTCCGCGAGCCGTTGCTGGGTGATGTCCCAGAAAATGCCTTGCAGTCCCATGATCGTTCCGTCGGTCCCGTACAGCGGTGTCTTGACCACCTGCACGTAGATCTTGTCCCGGCCCGGCGGCTGATGCTCTTCCACCGTGTCGTACGGTTTGCCAGTCTGCAGCACGCGCTGGTCGTCCCGCTGGTATTTCTCCGCCAGCTCCCGCGGAAAGAAATCTCCGTCCGTCTTCCCGACAATCTCCTCCGGGGATCGGCCCAGGTTCTTGCAGAATTGGTGGTTGGCAAAGGTGAAACGGCCCTGCGGGTCCTTGCGGAAGATGTACTGCGGGAGCGTCTCGACCAGCGAGTGGTAGAGCGCTTCGGAATTGCGCAGGCTCTCCTCCGTCTGCCGGCGCTGCGTGATGTCCTCGACGGTGCCTTCGTAGTAAAGCAGCCGGCCCCGCGCGTCGCGGATGGCCCTGCAGTTTTCCGAAATCCAGATCACTGAGCCGTCTTTGCGATAGACCTGGGATTCGAAGCCCGTGATGGTGTCCTGCTCCTGCATCAGCCGGATGAACTCCTCCCGACGACTGTTCTGGACGTACAGGCGCCGGCCAATGTCCGTGATCGTTTGGATCAGCTCCTCCGGGGAAGAATAGCCGTAAATCCGGGCCAGGGCGAGGTTGGCCATCAAGTAACGCCCGTTGGGGGTGGTTTGGAAGATGCCTTCCACGAGGTGGTCAAAGAGGCTGTGGTATCGTTCCTCGGCGTCGAACAGGGCCAGGTCCATCCAGTGGCGCTCGATCGCGTAGCGGACCGAGCGCTCGAGCCATGCCGGCGTGAGCTGGCCTTTGACCAGGTAATCCTGCGCCCCCGCGTGGACAGATTCCAGCGTGACAATATCGTCGTCGCTGTCTCCCACCGCGATGATGGGGATTTGTGGCGCCTGGGCTTTGACCAAAGGGATATTGGCCAACCCGGCGCCGTCCGGCACATAGATATTGAGCAGGATGGCATCGGGAGTGCGCGTTTGAAGCTCGGACAGACCGGCGGCTAGATCATTCGCCAGCCAAATCTCGGCGGCCAAATCCCTTGCCTGGCCGAGCATCTCAGTCACATAGCGGGCGAAGCCCGGATCGTGCTCGATCAACAGAATTTTCAACAACTCCTGGGGCATAATTACGGCTGATGGGGCGGGCACTCTCTGCACGCCGTGGCCCGCAGCGGGCTGCGAGCCTTACCGAAGCGAAAGCCGCCTACGGCAATTACCGTAAATTCGCAGGGTTACTCGTTTCTCGCAAGCGGTTTGAACCAGGGAAGCCCGGCCTACTTCCTCTGCTCAGCGCCGGCCTCGAGGTCCGCCAGGCCCTTTCGCGCCTCGGGGTAGTCGGGGTGCAGCCTTAACGCCTCCGCGAAATGCGCTTTGGCCTCAGCCCGCCGGCCCAACCGCGAAAGGGACACTCCCAAATTGAAATGGGTTTGGAAGTCCCTGGGGTCGGCCTCCAGAGCCTTTTGATAATGGGGAATGGCCTCCTCAAGTTTGTTCTGCGCCCCCAGCGCGTTGCCCAGGTTGCTTTGCGCTCCGGCATGGCTCGGGTTGAGCCGCACTGCCTCCCGGAACTGTCGTTCCGCCTCAGCGTAATCTTCCCGCATGGCATAGCAGATTCCCAGCCCGTTGTAGTTTTCCGCGCGATTGGGGGCGAGTCGCGCTGCGGCCTGGTAGCGCGCGATCGCCTCGTCCAGCTTGCCCGCGTCCGCCAGGCGATTGGCCAGGTTGTGTTCGGCGCTTTCATAGTCCGGCTGCAACCGCAGCGCGGCACGAAACTCAGCCATCGCCGCCTCGGCCTGTCCCTGCTCCTGAAGCGCCAGGCCCAGGTTATGGTGGGCCTGACTGGAGTTTGGGTTCAGCCGGAGGGCCTGCTGATAATTGCCGACCGCCTCAGCCGGTTTCCCTGCATCCATCTGCGCATTGGCCAGGTTGAAGTAATACAAATGCTCGGGCCTCAGCCGGGCTGCGGCGGAGTAATGCGCCAGCGCCTCATCGAAGCGTCTCTGCTTCAGGAGAACCGCGCCGAGGTTATTGTGCGCCTCGGCGTAATTCGGCTCGGCCTTCAGCGCGGCTTCATAATGGCTCGCCGCCTCCGCCAGTTTGTCTTGCCGGCTCAGGAGATTGCCCAGGTTGTAGTGCGCCATGTAGTTGTCCTCATTCACCGCGATCATCCGCTGGAAGAGGGTCTCGCTGCTGGCCCACCACACAAGCTGCTGCCGTGTCAACACCACGCAAGCTACCAGCACCGTGGCGGCCGCGATTGCCAGTCCGGTTGTGGGCGCCCGCCATTGGCGGGCCAAGTCCCAGCCTCCCCACGCCAGCACGATGAAGACGCCGATCAGCGGGATGTAGGTATAGCGGTCAGCCATCGTCTGCATGCCCACCTGCACCAAGCCAATGACTGGCACCAGCATGCCCAAGTACCAAAACCAGCCCACGGCAAAGTAGGGACGCCGTCGAGCCAGCCGAACCACCGCTACCGTTGCCACCACGAGAGCCAGTGCCGCCAGGCCCACCTGCCACGATGGCCAGGGGGCTTTCCGCAGGTAAAGCGCTGCCAGGTTGTCCGGCCAGACCATCTTGCCCAGGTAACGCACATACGACATCAAGGAGTTGGCAACGCGCGCGCCGACAGGGAAGTTGCCCACGTCCAGCACCGCCCCGCCACCGTGTTGCACTCGAAAGGTGATCACACATGACACCGCGCTCAGCAGCAGGAACGGCACCTTCTCCAGCAGCAGCCTGGTCAGAGGTTCGGATTGCCCGCAGGCCGGGCGGGGGGCGCTCATGCCAGGTGCGGAAACCCTGGGCTTTGAACTTCGATGCCTGGATGTCGAATATTGAAGCGCAGGGAGCTGCAGCCGCCGGAGCGGCCAGAAGTCAAGCAGCAGCAACACAAAGGGTAGCGTCACCAGCATCGGCTTGCTCATCAGGCCCAGCGCGAACAAGACCAGCGCCAGCCAATAATAACGGCATTGGCGGCTCGCGACGGGCGATCGGCGATTCGGATTTGGGGCTTCGGACTTCCTCGCGTATGACGCATAGGCCCACAGGGTCAGCAGGAACATGAGCGTGCTTAGCACATCCTTGCGCTCCGCAATCCAGGCCACCGATTCGACATGCAGCGGGTGCAGCGCGAACAGCGCCGCCACGAATCCACTGCGCCAGACCGCCCCGGTCAGCTTCCGCAGCAGGAGAAACAACAGAACGGTGTTGGCGATGTGAAACAGCAGGCTCGTCAGGTGATGCCCCCAGGGCCGCAGGCCGTGAAGTTGGCAATCGAGCATGTGCGACAGCATCGTCAGCGGATGCCAGTTCCGCGCCACTTCGCTCCGCCACACCCACGCCAGTCCCTCTGCGCTCAGCCCCGCCTGCACGTACGGATTGGCCGTGACGTAGTCCGTGTCGTCGTAGTTAACGAACCCATGGCCGGTCACCGGCCAATAGACAGCCAGGGTGCTCAGCGCCAGAAACAGGCAGATCAGCAGCACCCCCTTCCAACCCGCTGTCTCCCGGGGTGTTTGCTCTGCGGCTCTCACGGGCCGCAATCTAGCCAGCCGTGCTGCACCCCCTCAAGCCGTATTACTACTCCACAGCACAGCCCGGTTTCTGGATGCCGCATTTCCAGGGCGCCACCTGAACTGGCTATCGCTCGGGCGGAGAGGTTCGGGCCAGGGTTGGACGCAGGTCGCGCTGGATGTAGTCGGGCCACAGCGGGCAGTTCAGATCCGTCCAGCACTTCACCCGGTGCATCTCGTCGCGCGTCAGTTTGACGTCGTGGTGACCGGGCTGCAGCACTTGCCAGAGTTTGCTCTGAGTCGTGCCGAATGTCAGCGGCTCGGCCCGGTTGTGCTCGCGGCCCCAGGTGTAGTCGAAGTAGTGCACCAAGCCCTGGGTAATGAGCGTCCGGTAGGAGGCCGGAACACGGTCGGGACCGAGCGTGCCCGTCAGGTCCAGCTTGCGCTCGTGGCTGGCGTCGTGGCAGCGCACACAGTGGGTGTCCCACACCGGCTGGACGACTTTCTCGTAGGCAAAGGGAACCGCGCCCCAGGGCGGTGGCTCGATCCGCCGCGGTTCGTGCTGCAACGCGGCTGTCGCGCGCGCGCCGCCGGTCATGGCCCGATCTTCGTGGCAGCCGAGGCAGCTTCGACGCTCGCCGGGCTGGAGTTGGACCACGCTGCGCATCCGCTGCACCTCATTCAATTGCTCGTCCAGGGCCTGGAAGTACAGCACTTTGCCCGCAGGAGCATAGAACGATGCCGAGCCATCCTGCTCCACCGGAACGAGGCCCAGGGAGGCTTTGGCCACGTAACTGGGCCAGCCGTGCGGCCCGCAGACCAGGTGTGTCGGCGAGGCGTAGAAATCCTCGAATGGCGGATGGTCCTGGCGGTACTCACCGTTGGGCAAACGCTGCAGGTCCGCCCGGACCTCCTCACAAACGCGCAGGTACTTGATCCTGCCGCGCGGCACCGCGGGCTCCAGCCCTTGATGAACATCCGCCACAAAGAACTGGCCCGCGCTGTCACTTCCGCCGGTGTTCGGGTTGGTGGCCAGGAGGGGCGGCATCGGCCTGGGCCTCAGGGGCGTGGGGCACATGCTGCTGATTCCGGGATCCAGGTAAAGCAATTCGCGGTTCCCGAAGCGGTCTATGGCATAAAGAGCGAAGTGTTCTTGGGGCGCGTGACTCACCAAAAAGTAATCGCGGGCGATGGGCACCGGGTCGCGGAAGCATTCACGCTTCGCCCAGTCCATGTGGTAATACGGCTTGGCATCGGGCGTGATGTTCGTAATGGCCGCCGGGTTGTAACGGCCCTTGCCAGGGTCAATCAGGGCAATCGGGCCGTTGAGATCACCCCCGTGCGAGATGAGGGTGCAGCACAATTCGCCGGTGCCCGGCACTTCCTGGGCATTCACGTAGCAGTTAAGCGTGTTGTTGCCGAAAACCAGTTCGGGATGCGAGCCGTCCGGCCGGATGGCCCACAGCGTATGCCCAAAATCCGCGCCCTTATCCAGGTACTCCGAGCGGGTCCACAGGATCCGCCCGTCTCTCATCACCGAGGGCGCCCACTCGCTCAGGTTCGCGAAGGACAACGGCTTGATGCCGGTGCCGTCGGCTTCCATGCGGAACAGGACGAAGGCCTGGGGCCGCCAGCAAAGGAACCGGGCCTTGCATCTCGTGGAAATGCACGCGATGCCCCCGTCGGGCAGCGGGCACGGGTAGTAATCATGGAAGGGGCCGTCCGTAAGCTGTTGCGACCCGCTTCCGTCCGCGTTGACTGCGCGGATGTGATAGTATCCGTCCGGCGCGGCACGGTAGCCGAAGTAGATCCGTTTGCCGTCGATACTCGCCGCCGCGTCGCGCGCCACACCGTCGCCGGCCTCGAACAACTTCCGCACCTTGCCGGCGGCGGGATCGAATCTGCCCTCGTGGCGCGGAATCTCCAGCACGCAAACCCCGCCGCCCGGCCGCCATTGCGCGTCCAGAATGTCGCTGTAGTTATGCGACGGCTCATAGGGATGCCGCGCAACGAACAGGATTCGCTGAACCGCCAGCAAGTCGGGATCACGCAGGAAGAGCCTCCTCTTGGCCATGCGGGCCTCCAGGTATTCCGCGTCGCCTGCTTCGGTGCTGCCAGCAGGTGGTCGAGCCGTCTGGGCTATGCGACGCTGCAGGTTCGTCCACGCCCGCCGTTCCGCGGTGACGTCAACCCCTTTGGCGGCGATGCGCTCGAGCAGCGCCTCCATTTGCTTGAGCACACGGTCCACCGGGGCATTCGTGTCCACCCGTGACCAGGTTTCCTGCTCGCAGAGGAAGGCATAGTGGAGCAGGGCACCCCAATCGGCGGTATTGGGCAGTGGAATGCCCGCGCCGGCCACGCACACCGTTTTCCACTGGTGACCGTCCAGGGAAAGCTGGATTTCGAACTGGCTGGGCAGGCGGTCGCGGTAGGTTCCTTCCCGGTCGCGCGAGAACACCACCTGCTTCACCAATGCCGGGGCAGGCAGTTCGATCTGCGCCCATTCGCCACTCGTGCCGGCAGCGATCCAGCTATGGCTGTTACCATACCGCCCGTCGTTGAGATGCGGGACCTGGTGGATGGCATGCCCTGGCAGGCACGAGGATGCGCTGGCCCTGGCTCCCCGGCTGGCGAGCGCCAGGTTCGAGCCCTCGGCTCCGTAGATCTCCAATTCGTCAATGCAGGGCTGGCCAGCTTCGGCCTCGTGGATAAAGAGCCTGATGAATCGCGCCGAAGCGGGTGCGAAGGTCAGAATGTTCGGCTGGTCTGGCTGGGTTCGAAACGACGGCAGCGCCTTGGCGCGCGCGATCGCGGCTGCCTGGGTGAGGTCCGAACCGGCCAAAACGACCAAGGCGATCAACGAGGCAGCTCCTGCGATGAGCCGCCTCCCGCAGAATGACAGCCGCCGGTTTATCTTGGTGTTGCCGAGACGAATCAGGTCAGCTTAACCAGCACTGCCGCCAACTCAAGCGGGAAGATGAGCTCTGCTGCGGCATCAGGGATATTCCTGAATCCTTAGCGAAGCCGGAGCGGGCAGAGGATTGCCGGCCTCGCCACTTTCATCGCCGGGTGAGTTGGTTCCGCAACTCGCGCAGGTCTGAGGGGGTGCGTGGCCAAACGGCAATTGCTTTTCACCAGCGTTCCTGACAGCATGAAGGCCAGCGGACAGGAGCCCTTATGACAACAGACATGAACGAAACGATCTGGGCCTTTGACCTCGGCAAAGGCTCCCTTGGCGAAGCAGTGCGGCGCGGCACGGAGTTCCTGCACAAAGCGTCGCTGCTGCTGCCGGCGGAATTTGCAGAAACCCGAACCGCTGCTTCCCGCCGGCGAATGTGGCGCACGCGGCTGGCGCACCGGGCACGGGAAGGCTGGTTGGATGCCGTTTGGACCCGTGCGGGGCTGCAGCCGCTGCAGAAGCGGACAAGCTGGCTTAACCCCGACACGCAGAAATGGGAACTTAAACTCCCTGCCGACTACCGCCTGGAGCGAGAGTTTGCGCCCCGGCTCGGCGAACCGACCAATGACGGGGCCCCCTGCGATGAGGCCGGAGCCAGGCTCTGCTACACCTCGTGCTTGCTGCGGATCAAGTTGCTGCGGGGTGAGAAGCTCGAGCCGTGGCAAATCTACAAGGCGCTGTGGTCGGCCATCCAACGGCGCGGCTACGATCCCGACATCCCGTGGAAGACCCGCGAGGAACGCCGGAGCCGCCAGCCGGAGGATGACGAAGCAGGCACCCTCAGCCGCATGCAGGAGTTTGAGCGGCACCTGGCCGAGATGGCGCCGGACCAGCCCCAGTACCGCCGGCGCTGCTACTTCGATGCCTGGAAAATGGGGCTGTGGGATCCGGCGCGGCCCGAGGAGTTGAAGCCGCGGCAGGACTGTCAGGCACAGAGCACCCGCAAGCAGATCATGCCCCGCAGGCTTGTCGAAGCGGAAGTGCGCGAGCTGGTCGAGGCCGCCGGCAGGCAGATTCCCGCCCTCGCCGGCAAAGCCGACTACCTCCTGTTCGGCCCGTCCGGCCAGCGCTACGCCTCTTTCTACCCTGCCGAGCGCAAGCGGCACGGCCTGCGCGAGGGCGGCGTGAATGATTGGCAAGGCGTGGTCGGGCAGAAGATTCCGCGCTTCGACAACCGTATTATCGGGAAGTGTGTGCTCATCCCACGCCTCAATGTGTGCAAGGTTCGCAAGGGCGCCGATGGGAAACTCCATCCACAATCACGCCTGGCCGCGGAGGTCGTGTTCCTGATGAAACTCAAGAACATGCGTTTCCAGCAGGGCAGCGGCGTGCGTGGGCTCGCCGCCAGCGAGATAGGCCAAATTTATGGTGACCCCAAGCGCACCAGGCTGGGGCTCACACCGGCCCAGTGGAAGAAATGGTGCCTGCGCTTTGGCGGCCAGTCTCTGCCCGTCCAGGACGAGGCAGTGGCCGAACCGCGCTTCTCCGGGCGCAGCCGTTTCTGCCGGCCGGCTCTGGAGATTCTCAAGCGTCTGATCCTGTCAGGAGATGCCCCGCCGCAGGCGCACGCGAAGGAACTGGCGCGCCTGAATGGGAATACGAACCCCCTCCGGGGCCTGGTTCCCGAGGACCTGAATTTCCTCCTGCAAATGGGCGCAACCTGGGAAGGGCTCTACATCCCGAACCAGAAGCTCGAAGCGTTGGCCCGCGAGACGGGCGACGCGCACGATGCCATCCGCCGCCTCATCGGCTCGCAGAATGATCCTGTGGTCCGGCATCGGCTGACGCTCTTTGCCCAGCGGCTCGACGCTCTCGCCGCGGAATTCGGCGACCCGGACCGCGTGGTGCTCGAATTCGTCCGCGAGGACTTCATGGGCAAGCGGGCCAAGCTGGAGTACCTGAAGTTTCAGCGCGAACGGGCGCGCGAGCGCGCCACGGCTCGCGAAGAGGCGGCCCAGGCCGGCGCCACTGCCAAGGAAGCGGGCCTGAAGATGGAGCTCCACAAGGCCCAGGGCGGCATCTGCCTTTACACCGGCGAGGGGCTGGCCGTCACCTCGCTCGATGATTACGAAATTGATCACATTGTCCCGCGCGCCAGGGGCGGCCCGGATGCGATACTGAACAAGGTGCTGACCACGCGCCAGGCGAACCGTGACAAGGCCGACCACACGCCCCACGAATGGCTGGCCGCCAAACCGGGTTGGGACGCCTACGTCGAGCGCGTGGGCAAGCACCGCGGCACGCTGCGGAACAAGAAGGTCCAATTGCTGACCTCGCCCGACGCTCCGGCCCTGGTGGACAAATACACCGCGCTGGCCGAGACAGCCTGGATTTCCAAGCTGGCCCAAACCATCGTCGCTCTCCGCTTCAACTGGCCCGGCGGCATCAGCGGCGGCGAGCGCAAGGTGACTGTGGTCTCCGGCGGGCTGACCGGCCGGATCCGGCGCCAATACAAACTCAACCGCTTGCTCAATCCGGAAGCCGAGTCAGAGGCGGAGGCAGAAAAGAAGAACCGGGACGACGCCCGGCACCACGCGCTGGATGCGATGGTGATCAGCTTTATCCCGAATTGGGCGCGCAATGCCAGGCTAACCGGCTCCTTCCGCTTCCCGGACGGAGCGCACCAGGAACTGTTTGCCAGGGAGATTGCCGAAGTGGTTCCCAGGAACGTCGCGGTGGAGAAGCCGGCCCTCGAGGAGACATTTTACGGGCGCCGAACCATCCAGGGCCGCGAGTTTGCGGTGGGGCGCGAGGAACTCGCGGGGCTGGCGGTCAGGCTGGTAGCCGGCAAGCGCGTCCTGAAGCCGCGGGCGGCTATTGACACCCACTGCATCGTGGACGCCCGGCTCCGCGCCGATGTGGAAGCGTTCCTGGAGGCGAATCCGGGCCTGATACGGTTTCCATAGTTGTTCACAACGACGCGGGGTGCGGCTCTCG